>CAXTRZ010000109.1:0-488 GCA_964246715.1 uncultured Acidobacteriaceae bacterium
CCTTAGGGATCGGCGCATTCGTCTGGACCGTCAAAGCGTTCTAAGAGGGAGGTCGTACCATGCCGGACTTTGGTAGCAAACTCGGTGATACTGCCCTTTGGTCCACGATCGGGGCCGCTGTGCTCGGCACCTGCCTCAAACTCGTCGCCTGGATGCAACTCTGGCTCCGCAGGAGAGATAAGTCCGCGGTAATAAAGTAACTACTAGTTTCCGACGACAGAACGGAGGAAACGCGCGTTCGATTGTGCCTGCTCTATCGACAGCAGTTCACCTTAGATCATTTGGAGTCAGCGGGCTTTTGCAATGATTAGCTTTGGACAGTTACGGGCATTATCCAGTATTAAGCTAGGCTTCGCGCTAGCGGCAACTGCGACGTTCTCCAAGTCACTCTTCTTCCCTTTGTCCTCCAAACAGTGGGACACAGCCTCATGGATTAGCGTGGCAGAGGCTTCTATGAAAGCATCGATTTCAAGGTCTGACCTGAAAAG
>CAXTRZ010000109.1:498-7659 GCA_964246715.1 uncultured Acidobacteriaceae bacterium
CTTTTGAAACCAGTAAGGCCTGTGCCCAAAACTCGATTGAATAATAAGGTGAGCAAAACCGGTTCTTCATTCTGCCAGTTGCGGAGCATTGGAAAGATCTGCCATCCCTCACTTAGAGCCCTATCGACATAGCTAATAAGAGTTCCTGAAATAGTATTCAAGGCATGCCGCTTCCCGAAATCACGACGTTGCGATAGCGCAGCAGCGTTCTTTACCACGTTGGTTATCTCTCTTCTTACCTGCGGTATTGAAAAATATTCAAGGGCGTGAAGAACAGCCGCTTCTGTCTTGGGCCCCACGCTAACTTCCGGAAGGCTATACGCCTCAACTTCCTTATTTAGGTGCTCAAGAGCGTCGTCGTAAGCCAACAATCTCCAGAGCTCTGCAACGGCTTCGCCGTAATCGGAATCAAGCTCTCGCTCATCGATTATCCCGCCAAGATATTTCATAATGGACGGAAAGGATCGCTGTCCAGCATCAGGAGCAAACCTCCAGGCCACCCGATGCGGGTAGTAAACCCAGCCAGTTCCCGATTTCTCAAACGCTTGGGGAGGTGTGCTCTCATCAACGCGGAGAATGCCAGAACTAAAGAGGCGAGCCAAAAACTTCCCAGAAAGGGATAATCCAACACAAAGATGAAGGCCTTCACTTTGGCGGAATGACCCCGACTCGCAGGCCTCATCAGAGGCCAGCATGATTCCATATGCAACAACTGCATCGAGATAACCGATGTTGTCATAGTCAAATATTCTGTTCCTTTGAGCGACCTCTGCGATGTGTGCCCGCTCAGCAGCAAATTTTTCTCTGTTAGCTGCATCTAGCTTTTGTAGGATGGCTTGGCGCCGGATATGTGAACACCCACCACAAATGTAGTCGCCGTTAAGCTTCGTGCTGATCGACGAACGCGAACTCAGTTCACGAGGCGCATTGCAGTCACTACAACGGTACGCAAGAAAAACCGCTGTGGCCGCAGACCTAGCCAAGGTTGGAACATCTTTTTTCGGTACCCTGTATATCTTTGCCAGGTCCTCTACTGATATATGCCATTTCCACCGACCGCTAGCATCATCTCCGTGCCAATAATCTAAAGCCAATGCCCAAGCTTGAGGATCGGCAGCATTGAAACAGAGAAATGGGTATTCTGAAGGGGCCATGGCTTCTAAGTTCAATGCTAATTGAGTTCCATATGAGTCTATCGGAGGAAAACCAGGCGCATTGCAAGAAAGCGGTGCCACAAAATCTCAGGATTGCTTGCCCACCATGACCCTCAACCTCTTCCAGTGGCTCGTCGCGACCGCCGCCCTCATCGCCTTGGCCTGGCACGAGCGCCCCGGCCCCTGGCCACCCCTGCGAATCGCCGGCGCACTCCTCTGCCTCGCGTCCTTCGCCTTGGTCTCCCTCGCCCGCTACCAACTCGGCCGCGCCTTCTCCGTTACCGCTCAGGCCCGAACGCTTGTGACAGACGGCCTCTACGCCCGCATCCGCAACCCCATCTACGTCTTCGCCGAACTCTTCCTCGCCGGCCTCGCCCTCGTCTTCAGATTTCCAGCCCGAACGTCCTGGTGGCCTCTCGCCATCCTCGTCGCCGCCATCCCCCTCCAGGTCCTCCGCGCCCGCAACGAATCCGCCGTCCTCGAAGCCGCCTTCGGAGAAGAGTACCGCCGCTACAAAGCCCGCACCTGGTTCTAACCGTCCTGGAGCCTCGGTCCAAGTCACCGTTTTTGAAAGGGCGGGACTTTAGTCCCGCCGTATGCCCAGTCCCGCAACGCGGCTTCAGCCGCTGAGGGAATGTTGCCGAAAGAGTCAAAGCGCCCAGAAGAGTGTCCACCCGAAAACGCACGCCAAGGGCCAAAGTTAACCAAGCCGCCAACGCTCCACCACCATAGCCATTTAATGCATGGTCAAAGCTACAAAACTCGCGTCAATCGCGGGTCCATCCACACTCGGTGGTTGCAGAAACACCATGGTAGCCATGCGCTGGAGCGCATCTCACCAGCGAAAACCACACACTTGCCCACAGAGATAGGGGATGGGACTACCCCTTCAGCCATCGCTCCGAGTCGAACAGCGGACGCTCCATGCTCCGTACCCACTCCGTCGTCTCCTCCGCCCCCTTGCCCGCCTCCTGCGCCGCCGCGAACTCCCTGCGCATCGCCGCGAACTTGGCCTCCAGATCATCGATTGCACTCAACAACATAGCCTCCGGCGTCATCGGCAGCTTCGGAGACCCGAACTCGTACCTTCCATGATGGCTCAGGATCATGTGCTCCACCAGCACCCTCAGCTTCTCCGGGAAATCGTTGAGTTGCTTCACCTTCTCCCGCAACATCCCCTGCGCAATCGAGATGTGCCCAACCATCTGCCCCTCAAGCGTATAGCTGAACGTCCGCTTCCAGCTCAGCTCCCGCACCTTGCCAATGTCATGCAGAATCGCCCCCGTGATCAGCAGATCCCGGTTCACCTCCGGATAGAACGCTGCCGTTGCGTACAGCACTCGCACCAGCAGCAGCACATGCTCCAGAAGTCCATGAATCCAGGCATGATGCAGCCGCACCGCAGCCGGCGCTTCGCGGAATGCCGGCCCAATCTCCTCGTCATCCAGAAAGCTCAACACCAGCCGCTTCAGGTCCGGATCAACGAATCCATCTACGATACCCCGCAGCTCCTGGTCCATCTCCTCGACAGAGAACTGAGAGACGGGCACGAAATCGCTCGCCTCCACCTCACTTTCCGAGGCATTGCGCATCTTCGTCAGCGTGATCTGGAACTTACCCTGATATTTGGAGATCTGCCCCTGAACCTTGACGTAGCAGCCCTCGCCGCAGCTCTTGAACGCCTCGGCGAACTCCTCCCACATCCGCGCCTCAAACGACCCCGTCTTGTCGCTCAGCGTCAGCGCCAGATACTGCCCAACCGCGCCCTTTCGCTCCCGCAAGGAAACCTGCGAGAGGCAGAAGTAGCTCGTAATTACGGCATTCTCGTGCTTTGCCGCATCCCTGACGTAGAAATCCTTCATGTCTACAGCGGCGGAGGAACAGCGGGCGCACCCGGAGCCGGAGTTTTGGTCGGCGGCTGTGCCGAACCCGGCGTATCCGCCGGGGGCGCGGTCGTATTGGGCACCGGAGCCGGCGTCTTCTCCCGTCCCGGCGGCGTCGCCGACGTCGGCGCCAGCGCCGGATTTGCTGTTGGAGCCACGTCCGCCGGAGTTGCAGCCACCGGAGCCTTCTTGTCCTCCAGCCGCGTCTTTACTTTCTTCTCGCCCTTGGCCCGCTTCACCTTCTTGGGCTTCTTGGGAGCCGTGTCGCCGGAGAGTCCAAGCGGAGCCGCCTGCGTCTGCTGCGCCGCCTTCTCGTCCGTGCTCATCGCAACCGGAGTCGCCGCAATCTTCTCCTTCTCCTTCGCGCTCACCGTAGCGACTTTCGCTTCCTTGTGCTCTGCAGCGCGAGCCGCAAACCGCGTCTTCTTCTGTACCGGAGCCACGGGATCCAGCGGATTCACATCCGGATTTGTTTCCGCCACACTGCTCGACGCGATAGCCGCAGGAGCGCTTGCTGTGGCTGTAGGTATAGCTGCAGCCGATCCTGCCGATGCCGCACCCGTTCCTGCTGCAGGGGGCGTTGAGGTTCCAGTCGAAGCTGATGCCTCTTCCGTTCCGCCCGAGAGCGCATTGCGCGGAGCTTGGCCGAAGCGCACCTTCTCGCGCTTGGGCGCCTTAACCTTTTTGCCGCTCGCCACCGCGTTGGGCGTGCCTGGCAGAATCGCCAGGCCCGTCTTCGGGTCGACCAGCGACGCCGCATCCGGGCCTGTGATCGTCCGCGTGCCCGTCGTATCCGGCGACGCCACCACCACCGGTTTCTTCGTTGCCGCAACCGTCGTATATCGCCCCCCGCTCCGGTCGAACCGCGCCTTGTCCTTCGCTTTCTTCTTTTTCACCACCGGCGGAGCGTAAGCGGTGAACACCGGCTTGGTCTCCTTCGCGCTTGCGCCGGAGTCCACAAATCCCGGCTGAATATCGACGTAGGCGTCCTCGCGGAGCTTGGTGAGGTAAGCGCGCAGCGCAGGCTGCATCTGCTGCATGTACATCGCCTCTTCCACCTGCGGTTCAACATTTTTCAAAGGCGCCGGTCCCGCAGGCACATGCTCGGTCAGCTTCAGGATCACGAATCCCTGCCGCGTGCGGATGGGTTGCGTGCTCTCTCCCGCCTTCAGATCAAAGGTCTGATCTTCGAGCACCTTTGCCAGCGCGCCGCGCTTGAACAGACCCAGCTCACCACCTTGCGCGGCCGTGGGGCCACCGGAGTTCTTCTTCGCAATCTCCGCAAAGTCTTCCCCCTTCATCACCTGCGTCTTCAGGTTATTAGCCTTTCGCTCCGCCTGTACGATCTCGGCTGGTGTCGCATTCTCAGGCAACGGCACTAGAATCTCGCTCAGCCGGACCTGCTCCGGCTGCTCAAAGTCTTTCAGGTGATCGTTGTAATACTTCACCCGGTCGGCATTCGTGACCTGCAAGCGTCGCCCTACCTCATCGCGCACGACCATCTGGGTCAACGTCTGATCGCGGATCTGCGCTTTAAAATCTTCAAAGCTGATCCCTTGCTGCCGAGCCGCCTTTTCCAGGTCGTCCAGCGAATCCATCTTGTACTGTTTGCGAATCTCATCCAGCCGACGGATGACCTCGGCGTCGGCGTTCAGGCCCAATTCCTTGGCCTTCGAGAGCAGAAGCTGCTGGTCGATCATGTCGCGCAACATATCATGCTGCCGAGCCAGAAGGTCCGACGGCGACAGGTTCTGTTGCGCGGCCTCCTGCTCTAGCTGGCCCTCCGACCGCTCCACATCGCTGCGGCTGATGATCTGGTCGTTCACCCGGACGACCACGTCCTCGACGACTTTGCCGTTTGGCGTCTTGGCCGCGGGCAGCGGAGGCAGGTTGAGCTGCGGCACTGGCGCGTTTACGGCGTCGGACCCCGACCCCTGATACCGTGGTGCCTTCACAATTTGGGCGTGGCCCTCACTCCACGGCACGGCCACCGCAAATACCGCCACAAGACCAGCCTTATACAGTGCGCTCGTCCTCAACTTGCTCTTCCTGCTCGGGATCATCTCGTTCAAAGTCAAAGCTCGCTTCCCTCAAAAAACCTTTAGCCGCGCCTGGCGGCTGACCTTCGCCTCTGGTTGGACTCACAGTTCCGCCGGGACGATATCCAATATCTTTCCATTCTAACTGTACTGCGGCCCGCAGGGGCTGTTCGCTCTGGATGCCTCGCTAACCCCGTCCTGATATACTCCGTCCAACAGCAGATGGGCTGGAGAGCCCTCCCAAATTCCTGCCTGCAGCAGGTCAACTGCATTCCGAGGAAAGCTCACCCGATGGCCATCAATCCACGTCGCGCCGTTTTTCCTGTTGCCGCCTTTCTTATCTCCTGTGGCGTAGCCGGATCTTTCATTTTGCCCAAGGTCGCGGCGCAGTCCGCCTCGGATGAGTCCACCCTACGCGACTCTCTCAAGTCCTTCACCAGCGTCTACTCCATTGTCGAGGCTAACTATGCCGAGAAGATGGACACCGACCACACAGATAAGGCCATCTACGACGGCGCAATTCCCGGCATGCTCCACACGCTGGACCCCCACTCCAACTTCTACGACCCCAAGGCCTACGCGCAGATGCGCGAGGATCAACATGGCCGCTACTACGGCGTTGGCATGACCATCCAGCCGCAGCTGGTGGACGGCACGATGAAGATCTTCGTTCTTTACCCATTTGAGGGCACGCCTTCGTTCAAGGCCGGCATCCGCCCCGGCGATCAGATCTTATCCGTCGATGGCAAGCCCACGGACGGGCTGGACTCCGCCGCCGTCGCCTCCATGCTCAAGGGCCCGCGTGGCACCCACGTTCTTGTTACCATGAGCCGCGAAGGGCACGATAAGCCAATGTCCTTTGACCTCGTCCGCGACGAGATTCCCAGGCCCTCTGTCGATCTCGCCTTCATGATTCAACCCGGCATCGGCTATATGCACGTTACCAACTTTCAGGAGACAACGGGCAGGGAAGTGGGCGACGCTCTCGATACCTTCCAGGCCACGCCTAATGGACTTAAGGGCCTCGTCATCGACCTCCGCGGAAATCCGGGTGGGCTCCTCAATCAGGCCGTCGACATGTCCGACAAGTTCCTCAAAAAGGGGCAGATCGTCGTCTCGCAGCGCGGCCGCATCGCGCAGGATCATGTCGAGACGGTCTCCCGTGGCGAGCAGGGGCCGAAGTACCCGGTCGTCGTTCTGGTCAACCGCAACACCGCGTCTGCGGCAGAGATCGTTTCCGGTGCTCTGCAGGATCATGATCGTGCCTTGATTGTTGGTGAGACGACCTTTGGTAAGGGCCTTGTCCAGACTGTCTTCAACGTCAGCCAAAACACCGGCCTAGCGCTGACGACCTTCCACTACTACACTCCATCAGGCCGCCTGATCCAACGGCCATACGATCACATGTCGCTATACGACTACTACTATGTTCGCGACGCCTCGAATCCAAAAGACAATGCCAACCGCGAGGTCAAGCTGACGGACGCCGGCCGTACCGTCTACGGCGGCGGCGGCATCACGCCAGATGAGCATATCGATCAGGTGAAGAGCAACCACTTTGAAGACTCCATGGTCCAGCATTATGCCTTCTTCGATTTCTCCAAGCGGTACCTTTCCAATCACACCGTCTCCAAGGAGTTCCAGGTGGATGATGCGACACTCTCCGCTTTCAAGGCCTTCCTGAAATCCAAGTCCATCGACTATACCGACCAAGACGTCGCCGCCAACATCGACTGGGTCAAGGAGATGATCAAGAGCGAGCTGTTCACTTCGCAGTTCGGTCAGTTGGAAGGTCTTAAGGTAAGGGCCGGCTGGGATCCTCAGATCCAGAAGGCACTTACCTTCATCCCCCAGGCTCAGGCACTGCTCGATCATCCAAACGCGAAACCCGTCACGACCGCAAGCCGCTAACTAGCTCTTCTTGACAATGAGAACGCCGATCTCGGAGTGATCCGGGGCGGCGTTTTCTTGCATAGGAGCGCACTGAAACGCAGATTAGCGGCGGAGTTCGAGAGATCAAGCCAGAGGAATTGGAGCGGGAGACCGGGATCGAACCGGCGACATTCAGCTTGGGAAGCTGACGTT
>CAXTRZ010000110.1:0-7594 GCA_964246715.1 uncultured Acidobacteriaceae bacterium
GCGCGAAGGACGGAACCGATAGAGGAGCCGCTATTCTTCGCGGGGGAGCATACGGATACGACTGGGCACTGGGGTACGGTGCATGCCGCGATGCGGAGTGGGCTGCGTGCGGCGAAACAGGTGCTGGCAGAGTTCTGATCCGGAGATAGACGGGGCGTAGTCTAAAGATGTGCCAACAGGCGAACGATAACCCGGCTCCGCGCCCGCGCATCTGAAGGAGACTATGGCCATCACCAAAGCGCTGTTGAATACGCCGCTGGACACTACCCCAAACACTTCGATCCTGGTCAACGGCGAGCCAGTGCAGGCGCATCTGGGGGAGCACCTGATCGCGGCGCTGAACCGGTTTACGCTGGCGCGGGGAACCAAGGGCATTCCGCAGGTGTGCTACCTGCCGCAAATGGGGCCGATCCAGAGCTGCGACACGTGCATGGTGAAGGTGAGCGCCGCGGCTGGGGAGCCGGCCAAGCTGGTGCGGGCGTGCGCGGCTCCGGTGACGGATGGGATGAGGGTGGAGACGGAGGGGTTTGAGGTCGATGTGGCGCAGCGCGAGGCCTTCGACCGGATTTTGGGCAACCACCTGCTGTACTGCACGGTGTGCGACAACAACAACCAGAATTGCACGGTGCATAATGCGACCGCAGACCTGGATGTGAAGCATCAGGTTAGGCCGTTCGTGGAGAAGCCGTATGAGAAGGACATGTCCAACCCCTTCTACCGGTACGATCCGGACCAGTGCATCCTGTGCGGACGATGCGTGGAGAGCTGCCAAAACGTGCAGGTGAACGAGACGCTCTCGATCGACTGGACGAGCAAGAACCCGCGGGTGCTGTGGGATGGTGGGATGCAGATTGAGGGGTCGTCTTGTGTGAGTTGCGGCCACTGTGTGACGGTGTGCCCGTGCAATGCGTTGATGGAGAAGTCGATGCTGGGACATGCGGGCTACCTGACGAACCTGCCGGCGAAGGTGCTCGACGACATGATTGAGGTGGTGAAGGGCGTCGAGCCGAATACAGGGTACGGGCCGATTCTGGCGCTCTCCGAGATGGAAGCGGAGATGCGCCATGAGCGCGTGAAGCGGACCAAGACGGTATGCACATATTGCGGCGTGGGCTGCAGCTTCGACGTGTGGACCAGGGACCGGCACATCCTGAAGATTGAGCCGATGAACGGACCGGCGAACGGGATTTCCACATGCGTGAAGGGCAAGTTTGCCTGGGACTTCATCAACAGCCCGGACCGGCTGACGCAGCCGCTGCTGCGGCAGGGCGATACCTTCGTTGAGGTGACATGGGAGAAGGCGTTGGATGTGATCCACAAGAAGTGGACGCAGATCCGCAACGACCATGGCCCGGATGCGCTGGCGTTCATTGCATCCAGCAAGTGCACGAACGAAGAGAGCTACCTGATGCAGAAGCTGGCACGGCAGGTTATCGGGACGAATAACGTGGATAACTGCAGCCGGTACTGCCAGACGCCGGCTTCGATGGGGCTGCAGCGAACGGTGGGGTATGGGGCGGATTCAGGCTCGATCGCGGACATCGAGACAGCGGCGTTGGTGGTGATTGTGGGCTCGAATACGGCGGAGTCTCATCCGGTCCTGGCGACACGTGTGAAGCGGTCGCATAAGCACCGTGGGCAGCGCCTGATTGTCGCGGATCTGCGCAGGCATGAGATGGCCGAGCGGGCGGATATCTTCTTTCAGCCAAACCCCTCCACCGATGAAGTCTGGATCAGCGGCGTGGCGAAGTACATCCTGGACCACAACCTGGCGAAGCTGGACTTTGTGCACCAGTGGGTGAACCACTTTGAGGAGTACAAGAAGTCGCTGGAGCCGTACACGCTGGAGTACGTGGAGAAGGTGACGGGGGTTCCGCAGGCGACGATCGTAACGGTCGCCAACGAAATTGCGGCGGCGGATGGGGTTGCGGTGCTGTGGGCGATGGGGGTGACGCAGCACTGCGGCGGCTCGGACACGAGCACGAGCATTGCAAACCTGTTGCTGCTGACCGGAAACTTCATGCGGCCGGGTGCGGGTGCGTTTCCGCTGCGCGGGCATAACAACGTGCAGGGCGCAAGCGACTTTGGCTCAATGCCGAATATCTTCTCCGGCTACCAGAAGGTGGATGACGCGGAGATTCGCGGGAAGTTTGAGGCGGACTGGGGATGCACGCTGCCGACCACGGTGGGGCTGGATAACCGGCAGATGATCGAGGCGATCCACGAAGGCAAGCTGAAGGCGATGTACATCAAGGGCGAGGATACGATCACGTCCGATGCCAACGCGAACGATGTGGGCGAAGCGCTGCGAAGGCTCGACTTCCTCATCGTGCAGGACATCAACTTCTCCGTCACGTGCGAGTATGCGGACCTGATTCTGCCGGCCTCGCCGTCGCTGGAAAAAGACGGAACCTTCGTCAACACGGAGCGTCGCATTCAGCGGCTGTATAAGGCGCTGGAGCCGCTGGGGAACTCAAAGCCGGACTGGGAGATCCTTCAGCTCATCGCGAACCGCATGGGCGGCAAGTGGGAGTACAAGCATCCGTCCGACGTAATGGTGGAGGTGGCGCGGCTGACGCCGTCCATGGCCGGCGTGACCTACGAGCGGCTGGAGGGCTACAAGACGCTGCAGTGGCCGGTATCGAAGGATGGAAAGGATACGCCCCTGTGCTACACGGAGAAGTTTCCTTTCCCGGACGGTAAGGCGCGGTTCTTCCCGCTGGAGTATGTGCCGCCCAGCGAAGAGCAGAACGATCAGTATGACCTGCACTTAAACAATGGCCGGCTGCTGGAACACTTTGAGCAGGGGTCGATGACCTATCGTTCACCTGGGATCAAGCACATCACGCCGGATACGTTTGTGGAGGTGTCGCCGGAGCTTGCCGCCGAGCGCGGGCTAACCAGCGGGCGGTTTGTGCAACTGACGAGTCCGTACGGGCGGGTGAAGGTGCAGGTGCTGGTGTCCGACCGGGTCAAGGGCAAGCAGCTTTACATGCCGCTGAACTCCGTCGAAGAGCCGGTGAACAAGATGACGAGCAGCCACCTGGATCGCGCCACGCATACGCCGGCCTTCAAGGAGACGAGCGTGCACATGACCATCCTGCCGGAGCAGGGCGACAACCCGCTGCCTCGGAGGAACTTCCGCTGGGGCACGAGGACGCCGCAGTCCGGGCTGGAGATTGAAAAGAAGTGGCAGCGCGCGGACTACCACGTGCCCGGCACCAAAGAGAGCGATAAGCTGGTGCAGATCAAGTCATTGAACGTCTAGGAACAGGGAGATTCATGTGGCGAATCCATTGCACTTCAAGGTTGTAGCCGATCCGAAGCAGGAGCTGCAGCGGCGGCTGGATGCCGCGCCCATGGAGCATGCCGAGGCGCTGCTGGTCGCCTATGACATTCTGCAGCGCGCGCACGACAACGGCCTGCTGGACCTGGCCAACGGGCTGGTGGGCGGCCGGGACATCATTGCGGCGAAGCTGGCGGAGTACGGCAAGCTGCCCGGCGGCATTGCGGCCATCCGCAACCTGATTGCCGCGGGCAAGGTGCTGATGGCGCTGGATCCGGATACGCTGGACGAGTTCTCCAAGTCGCTGGCGAGCGCGACGATGGAGCACAAGGCAGAAGCCAAGCCGCCGTCACTATGGGCGCTGACCAAACGGGCGACGAGCGAGGACAGCCGGCGGGGATTATCGTTTATGACGCTTCTGCTGGGTGCCATCGGGCGCAGCCTGCGGCCTTCGCCGGAGGCCCAGCACAAGTAACGGCGCAGCGGGATGGTTATAAACGAAAGAAACTGCGGGCGGTGGATGATTTCGTTTGGCGATTTTTTCAATCAGGGGCTACACTCGCTCCTGCGTAGTCGCCTGGGCATCGTTCGTCTGGGCAGGCGACGGACGGCTTGAGCGGACGTCTGTCTGCAACGCAAAGATTTTCTGGCCCCACCTGCTCTGATCCCTGTAGAAATGAAGCACACTTAACGTTCACCCAAGGAGTGAATCATGCAACTCGCAATGGTAGGTCTTGGCAGGATGGGCGCCAACATGGTCAAACGGCTGGCCCGCAACGGGCATGAGTGCGTGGTGTTTGACCGGTCTCAGCAGACTGTGGACGAGCTGGCGAAGGAGCCGAACGTCACCGGCGCGACCTCCATGGAAGACCTGATAAGCAAGCTGACGCTGCCCCGCGCCATCTGGCTGATGATCCCGGCCGGCGTGGTGGATGACACCATCTCAACGATCGCGCCGCTGCTGGAGAAGGGCGACATCCTGATTGACGGCGGCAACTCGTACTACATCGACGACATTGCGCGGGCGAAGCTGCTTACCAAGGGCGGTATTGAGTACGTGGACGTGGGCACCAGCGGCGGCGTTGGGGGCCTGGAGCGCGGTTACTGCATGATGATCGGCGGCTCCGAGGCCACGGGGAAGCATCTGGATCCCATCTTCAAGACGATCGCGCCCGGCATTGGTGACATCAGCCGCACGCCCGGCCGCCCGGAGAACCTGGGCACCGCCGAGACCGGCTACCTGCACTGCGGATCGAACGGCGCGGGCCACTTTGTGAAGATGGTCCACAACGGCATCGAGTACGGCATCATGGCCGCGTATGCGGAAGGCCTGGGCATCCTCAAGTCCGCCAACATCGGCCACCAGATTGGCGAGATGGACGCCGAGACGACGCCGCTGCGCGATCCCGATCACTACAAGTACGACTTCGACCTGCCGGAGATCACCGAGGTCTGGCGGCGCGGCAGCGTCATCGCGTCCTGGCTGCTGGATCTGACGGCATCCGCGCTCATAGCCGACCCGGAGATGAAGGCCTTTGGCGGGCGCGTCTCAGACTCCGGCGAGGGCCGCTGGACGATCAAGGCGGCCATCGACGAGGGCGTGCCGACCCCGGTGCTGACCGCTTCGCTCTACTCCCGCTTTACATCCCGCGGGGAGGCGGACTTCACCAACAAGATCATCTCGGCGCAGCGCTTCCAGTTCGGCGGCCACCACGAGAAACCCGCCAAGTAAGCGGGGACTCGGCTGCCCGGTTGCTGCTCTTCACTCCAGGGAGGCGCGCTCAGCGTGCCTCTCTTCTTTCTGTTGGTGGACCTTTCCGGGTTAGGGCCGGGAGAGCGAGGTAGGAGCCTTCTCTCCCAGGCACACTGCCGGCACGATGCCGGAGGCGCTGACGACCGCGATGCGAAGAGCGGGGCGGGAGTTTCCGATGCTTTGGCGCAAATCCTGCATCCAAAGGCGTAAAGCCTACACTCGCGCTGCGGCAGATTCCAGCGCCTGTCGGCTCATGCACCATGCTGAGCAAGCCCTGAGTCGCCGCAGCGCCGGACAACATGGCACGCGGTTGGGTTTGAACCGAGACTGCCTGCACGTGACACGGATTGGAGCCGTTCGCCGATGGAATTTCACATCTCCCGGAGCATCAGAGAGACGCTCGACCTGGACGACCTTCTGTTCAGTTACACCGGCAACGTCGTCTTCGCCAACGTCGCCGCCAGCCGCAAGCTCGCGCAGCGGCTGACCGAACTTCGCGCTCAGGCCGCGGGCCCTGACCCCGCCGCGCCAGCGCAGCCGGTGAATGCAGGCGCGCTCTTCGCCATGGGCCTGATCGATGAGCTGAGCCACGCGCTCATCGCCCGCTACCGCAAGGATGTTGATCCGGCTGTGCTGGCGGATGCGCTGCGCTGGTTCGAGTCCCAGACCGGGGCCGCCAAGGTGAGCCAACTGCTGCTGACGTTTACCGAGCAGTTCCCTAATGTCTCCGTCTATAAGGGCGAGGAGACAGCGCAGCAGTGGCTCGCCGGTACGACCGAGGGTTTGTCCAATCGTGAAGCTGCCGTGGAAGAGCTGATGCTGCTGTGGCTCGCGAACACCAACACCGCGTTTGCACCGTTCAAAGAGCTGTTTGAAGATCAGGGACTGCGGCAGGAGACGGTCTACCAGGGTGTTATCACCACGCTGCCGGATTACTTTGTCACGCGGCCGCCGGTCTCGCCGGAGTTCAAGACGCTGTTGGCCGCGCTACAGGCTCCGATGCTGGCCTCGCCGGACTCGCTGACCGGCCAGTTGGAGTACATCCGCACGCACTGGGTGGAGGTGTTGGGCGGCGAAGGGGAGCTGCGGCGCATGATGAAGCAGATCCTGCTGGCGGGTGACCTGGTGCGCGAAGAAGAGATCGCCATCTGGATGCGCTTCAATCCCCCGGGTCCGGATAAGTACCTGCACGGTGAGCCGGGGAGGAACACTCACGGCTTCGTCGGCGATGAGTACGTGGGCTTCGATCATGACTTCGTCATCGGCTCTGACGGCAAGCGGCGGCCGCGCTACGCGGGCGACTATCAGGCGCCATTGAATGAGTACGAGGCCTTCAGCCAGGATCAGGCATGGATGCCCAACGTCGTGCTGATGGCCAAGAGCACCTACGTCTGGCTGGAGCAGCTCTCCAAGAAGTACAAGCGGCACATCCACAAGCTCGACCATATCCCGGATGAAGAGCTGCAACTGCTCGCCGACCGGGGTATGACCGGGCTTTGGCTCATCGGGCTGTGGGAGCGCAGCACCGCGTCCAAGACCATCAAGAACCTGCGCGGCCACGCCGACGCCGTCGCCTCCGCATATTCGCTCAAGGAGTACCGCATCGCCGAGGACCTTGGCGGCAACTACGCCTACGAGCAACTGCGCGACCGGGCCGCGCGCTACGGCATCCGGCTCGCCAGCGACATGGTGCCGAACCACATGGGCATCGACAGCTCCTGGGTCATCGAGCACCCGGACTGGTTCATCTCGCGGCCGGAGAGCCCGTTTCCGTCCTACAGCTTCAACGGCCCGGACCTCTCGACCGACAACCGCGTCGAGATCAAGATCGAGGACCATTACTTCGACCAGACCGATGCGGCCGTCGTCTTCCGCCTGCGCCACCACGGCGACGGAGCCACGCGCTTCGTCTACCACGGCAATGACGGCACTACCTTTGCCTGGAACGACACGGCGCAGCTTGACTATTCCAAGGCGCAGGTCCGCGAGGAGGTCATCCAGACCATCCTGCAGGTGGCGCGGCTCTTCCCCATCATCCGCTTTGACGCCGCCATGACCTTGGCCAAACGCCATGTGCAGCGGCTGTGGTTCCCGCTGCCCGGCGTGGGCGGCTCCATCCCGTCGCGCGCGGAAGACGCCATGTCGAACGAGGACTTTGACGCTCTGATGCCGCATGAGTTCTGGCGCGAGGTCGTCGACCGCGTGGCCGTCGAAGTTCCCGGCACACTCCTCCTCGCCGAGGCCTTCTGGCTGCTCGAAGGCTACTTCGTTCGCACTCTCGGCATGCATCGCGTGTACAACTCCGCCTTCATGAACATGCTGCGCGATGAGGAAAACGCGAAGTATCGCAGTTACCTGAAGAAGACCATCGAGTTCGACCCCGACATCATGAAGCGCTACGTCAACTTCATGTCGAATCCGGACGAGCGCACCGCCATTGACCAGTTCGGCGACGGCGACAAGTTCTTCGGCACCTGCACACTGCTGGCAACGCTGCCCGGCCTGCCCATGTTCGGGCATGGCCAGGTGGAGGGCTTCACCGAGCTCTACGGCAT
>CAXTRZ010000111.1:0-7521 GCA_964246715.1 uncultured Acidobacteriaceae bacterium
TGCGAACACGGCGTACCCTATGAAGGAGATGGGCGAGCAGATCGGCGGTAAGATCAAGGGCAAGTGGAAGGTGCTGGTGACGGATGCCTGCCACTCCGGCGCTATTACGCCGGAGAGCGACCGGGCGCAGGTGAACTCGACGCTGCTGGACCTGCAGAAGAGCCTGTTCAGCCTGACGGCAAGCCGGGACCGCGAGCAGAGCTTTGAGAGCGATAAGTTCGGCGGCGGGCATGGGGTGTTCACGTACTACGTGATCAAGGGGATGCAGGGCGAGGCGGACACGGACGGGGACGGGGTCGTCACGGCGGATGAGCTGGGCGAGTATGTCCACAGCCAGGTGCGGCTGGCGACACAGGCGGCGCAGAACCCCACGAGTGAGCGCGGAAGCTTCGACCCGAACATGGTGCTGGCGTACAATCCAACGCGGGTGAAGGGGGCAAACCTGCCGCCGCCGGCGTTCGGGAACCTGGTGGTCGAGACGAACATGGACAACACCGAGGTGTTCGTCGACGGCAAGAGCGCGGGCGTGGTAAACAAGGGGACGCCGCTGCGGTTGCCGGGCATCCAGCCGGGGGCGCATACGGTGAAGGCGGTGCGGCTGGGGTATGAGCCGGACGGGCCGCGCGAGGAGCAGGTGTACCCAGGGCAGGATACGACGGTGAGCATCCGCATCCTGATTGCGCGGCAGCATAACCACGCGGCGGTGGAGAAGTTCGACAAGGGGATTGAGGACTACAACAAGGGCAACACGGAGAACTACAAGAAAGCGGCGGATAACTTCCGCGAGGCATTAAGGATGGACCCGAAGTATAGCCAGGCGGCGCTGTACCTGGGGCGGGTGGACAATGCGCTATTTGAGGATAAGGATTCCCTGGCGGCGTTCAAGACGGCGATCGACACGGACCCGGACTACATGGAGGCGCGGAGCAGCTATGCGGGCGCGCTGCTGGACCAGGGCGACATGGATGAGGCGATCCGGCAGTTGAACGTGGTGACGCAGCGGGCGCCGGAGAACGCGATGGGGTGGTATCTGCTGACCGAGGCGTACCGGCGCAAGGGCGACTACGTGCACGGCAAGGAGGCCGGGCTCCAGGCGATTGCGAAGGCTCCGAAGAACGCCGAGGCGCACTTCTGGCTGGCGGAGAATCTGCGGCTGCTGAATGAACCGACAGCGGCCGAGGCGGAGTACGCGCAGTACCTGGCGCTGAGCAACTTCGACTCGGGATTTGGCGGCAAACTGAACTACTATGCGGCGGGTTTTTTGATCGGGATGGGAACCAAGAAGCGGGCGGCGCAGACGGACATCTGGCGCGAGATGCGGGGGCTGGCGAACGTGGGGCTGTGCGACTGCGAGTGGATGCAGAAGCGGTATGACCCGGCGATTCACCTGTGCCAGCAGGCGCTGACGTATATCCCGAAGGACATGTATGCCAACTACCGGCTGGGGCTGGTGTATACGCAGGAGTTCAACCAGCAGCACTCGGTTGGGCTGCTGGCGGCGGCCAAGACGCACTTCTCCGAGGTGGTGGCGATTGGGCCGGAGACGGATGAGGCGGGGCGGAGCAAGAAGTATCTGCAGATGATCGACGCGGCGCTGGCGAAACAGCCTTAGGGTCAAGTCACCATGACGGCGACGAAGAGCACGATACCGAGGACAAGGGAGTACATGGCGGTATGCAGGCGATCGGACTTGATCTGACGGATGAGCGAGACCATGAGGAGCTCGTCGCACATGGCGGTCACGAGGTCGGCGTCGGACGAGGCGTTGACGGCGGAGGTGTAGGAGTTGTGGTCGTCGCAGAGCACGTCATCCACGGAGTTGGAGAAGGTGTGGCGCAGCCAGTGATGGCCTCTGCTCTGGTGGATGAAGAACTTGGGGAGCGGCCGGTCCGGGTACGGGGATGGTGCGCTGTGCGGCTTGATGACGGGAAAGATGACGCGCATGCAGACGAGCAGGCAAAAGCCCACGGCGCAAAGGAACGTGATGAAGACGATGTCATGCAGGATGGGGCGGCGGGGATGAGAGCCCTGGAGGGCGCCGGCGGTCATGCCGGAGAGCAGGGTGACGCAGAAGGCGGCCTTGGTGTCAATGAAGCGGATGGTGTTCTGGGTATCCTCAACGGCGTTGTACAGAAACTGCAGGCGGCTGCTGAGCTCAAAGATTTCCTTGAAATGCGACAAATTGTCCCCCGTATAGGAGCGGAGTCTAGCACAGCGCAGAAAGGGATTGCTCCATGAGCGCGGGGACTATAGGCTATGCCGGTAGATTAAACCTTCCGATGAATTTCATTCGTATCTCTGTCCTTGGTGGATTGGCAATGGCGGCGCTTACAGCGGCCGGCGGGCTCCGCTGTTCAGCGCAAGAGACGCCCGGCCCGCAGCCGCAGTCGCCGCAGGGGCAGCCCTCGCAGCAGATCCAGACGACGCCTGTGCCGGAGCAGAGAATCCCGCAGCAGGCGAGGGCGCGGTACGGCGCGTTTCAGGGCATCCTGTACAACGAGGCGGGCCAGCCGCTGCCGGCGATCGGGGTGCAACTGGCGCCGTCCGACGGCAGCAAGAACATTCCCCGCGATACGGTGAGCGAAGGTGACGGGATCTTCAGGCTGCTGAACGTGGCTCCGGGCACGTATGACCTGGTGCTGACGCCGTCGAGCGGACGGGCTCCGTACCGGAAGAGCGGAATCCGGGTGAACGCGGGCGAGGTGTTGTCGGTGCAGATCGACCACCTGATGGGCTTTGAGCCGCCGCAGCCGGGGCTGCCCATTCCCCAGACGCCGATGCAGGAGACGGGCGGCGACTACATGGAGCTGAATCGCCGGCCGGATGCGAACGGCGAGATCGTGGTGCCGAAGGAGGGTCGGCTGCCGCAGGAGAACTACCTGTTTCAGCCGCTGCCGGACCGCTGGTACATGGGGGTGCCGGACGCGGGGGGCTACCGGCGGTACCCGGCGCTCGAGGTGCCGTACGTTCTGGGGCACTGGTATGACCCCTTTAACCGCAATGAGCTGAAGGGCGATAAGCCGCTCTTTGGTAAGACGTTCTTCCAGTTTACCGGCGACAGCATCACGGTGATGGATGGGCGCAGGCTGCCGGTCAAGTCCGGGCAGTCGACCGATCAGGTGGACTCGCCTGGGTTCTTCGGGCGCGGCGGACAGTTTTTCACGGCGCAGACGTTCCGGATGACCTTCGATCTATTTCACGGGGATACGACGGCGTTCCGGCCGGTGGACTGGCGCGTCCGCGTGACGCCGGCGGTGAACCTGAACTATCTGCTGACGCGGGAGAACCAGATTGTAAGCCCCGATGTGCGGTTTGGGACGACGCGGTTTGACACGCACGCCAGCCTGCAGGAGGCCTTTGGCGAGGTGAAGCTGAAGGACCTGGGACCGAACTACGACTTCGTCAATATCCGGCTGGGCATCCAGCAGTTTGCAAGCGACTTCCGCGGATTCATCTACGCGGATGAGCAGCCGGGCGCGCGCATCTTCGGCAACCTGCGGAGCAACCGGTATCAATACAACCTGGCGGCGTTCGACCTGATGGAGAAGGACACCAACAGCGGGTTGAATACGTTCCGGCGGCGAGGCCGCGATGTGATCATCGCGAACCTGTTTATGCAGGACTTCTTCACAAAGGGCTATACCGCGCAGGTGAGCTACCACTTCGTCCGGGATAACGGCCGGATGCACTATGACGACAACGGATTCCTGGTGCGGCCGTCCCCGCTCGGGTCGATCGCGCGGCACCGGACAGACGTGAACTACTTCGGGTTTACGGGCGACGGGCATATCGGGCCGATCAACATTACCAATGCGTTCTACGAGGCGCGGGGCGACGATACGTTTGACCAGATTGCGGCGCGGAAGGTGAACATCAACGCGCAACTGGCGGCGGTGGAGTTGTCGCGGGATTACTCATACATGCGGTTCCGGACGTCGTTCCTGTTCGCCTCTGGCGACAACAAGCCGCGGGACGGGACGGCGCGAGGGTTCGACTCGATTGTGGATGCGGAGGCGTTCGCGGGCGGGGAGTTCTCATTCTTCAACCGTGAGAGCATCCGGCTGACCGGGACCGGAATTGCGCTGACGCCGGGCGACAGCTTTCTTCCGGATCTGCGGTCGAGCAAGGATGAGGGGCAGTCAAACTTCAACAATCCGGGGCTGTTTTTGTATAACGCCGGGGCGGACGCGAAGCTGACGCAATCTCTAAAGTTGGTTGGCAACGTTAACTTCTTGCAGTTTGCCCGCACGCAGCCGCTGATCTTCATCCTGCAGCAGAACGGAGTTCGCCGGACGATCGGCACGGATGCCAGCCTTGGGGCGATCTACCGGCCGTTCCTGTCCGACAACATCGTCTTGAGCGGAGGCACAGCGGTCTTGGTGCCGGGCCGCGGACTGCGGGATTTTTACACCTCGCAAACACTCTTCTCCGTATTTGCAACCGCACGGTTTCAGTTTTGATCTAGGGGTTCCGCCACTGTGAAGGACGTACCTACAATATCGGTCATGCTTCGCCACCTGATTCAACGCCGGTCTGTTGCCGCGGCGATGTGCGCCTTCGCCGTGGTGGCGTGCAGTTTTGTGTTCGTCAACGGGGCGGGGATGGCCACGGTGCAGGCCAAGCCTGGGCCGAAGCAGCAGATGCAGCAGAATGGCGGCGCGGCGGCGTCGACGCCGCTGCCCACGCCGGCTGAAGAGACGAAGACACGGTTCCCGATCCGGCTGCCGAAGTACGGCGAGACGGAGGAGCAGGCGAAGGCGGCGTCCGTGGGGTGCCTGTCCTGCCATACGGGGATCGAGCACGAAAACATGCACCAGGAGAATACGGTCGTTCTGGGATGCGTGGACTGCCATGGCGGCGATCCAAGCGTGATCGCCGACGGGATAAAGGGATCAAAGACCTACGCCGCGATGGAGCGGAAGGCGCACGTGGAGCCAAGGCTGGCGGAGAATGCCGCGCGGGCCGGCCATCCGGTGCGGGCGTATACGAACTGGATCAAGGAGAGCGCGGAGTTTGTGCGCTTCGTCAACCCCGGGGACTTGCGGATTGCGCAGCAGACGTGCGGGCGCTGCCACGCCAACGAGACGCGGAACGTGAAGTCCAGCATGATGACCCACGGCGCGATGCTGTGGGGCGCGGCGCTGTACAACAACGGCGCGTATCCGCTGAAGAATCCGCACTTCGGCGAGGCATACGACATCAACGGCAAGCCGGAGCGTCTGCGGACGTTTCCGCCGCCGTCCGCGGAAGAGACGCGGACGAAGGGCGTGCTGGAGTACCTTGATCCGCTGCAGCGCTGGGAGTTTTCGCAGCCGGGAAACCTTCTCCGCGTCTTTGAGAAGGGCGGCGAGAAGCGGCCGGAGATCGGCAATCCCAGTCCGGAGGAGGAGTCTGGCGATCCGGATTTGAAGCTGAGCGATCGCGGCCTGGGCACCAGCCTGCGGACGGACCCGGTGTTCCTGGGCCTGCAGAAGACGCGCCTGCTGGATCCGCTGCTCTCGCTTCCCGGCACCAACGACCAGCCGGGCGACTATCGCTCAAGCGGATGCTCCGGCTGCCATGTGCTGTATGCGAACGATCGCGACCCGAAGCATGGAGAGCAGACCTCCCAGTATGGCAACACGGGCAAGAGCCAGAGCGACGATCCGACGGTGAACAAGGACGAGAGCGGGCATCCGCTGCGGCACGTCTTCAGCAAGAGCATCCCGTCCAGCCAGTGCATGACGTGCCACATCCATCCGGGTACGAACATGGTGACGACCTACTACGGCATGACGTGGTGGGATAACGAAGCCGACGGCGACAAGATGTACCCGAAGAAGGAGAACGATCCGAGCCTGAACAAGGTGCACGATGTGCAGGTCCGAAACCCGGAAGGAACGGCGCCGCGCGGCAACTGGAGCGATCCGAAGTTCCTGGAGACGATTGGCACGCCGGAGTTCAACAAAGACCTGAAGGATACGCAGTTTGGGGACTTCCACTCGCACGGGTGGGTCTTCCGCGCGGTGTATAAGCGCGACCGGCACGGCAACCTGCTGGATAAGGAAGGCGCGAAGCTGCCGACCGAGGATGTGACGCTGGGCAAGAGCGTTCACCTGATGGACATCCATCTGGAGAAGGGCATGGCCTGCGCCGACTGCCACTTTACTCAGGACGTGCATGGCAACGGTAAGCTGTACGGCGAGACGCGGAACGCGATCGAGATTGGATGTCAGGACTGCCACGGCACCATCTACAGCAAGGCGCTGCTGAAGACGAGCGGACCGGCGAGCGCGAACGACGCCAGCAGCAATCTGCTGCGGATGCGGACGCCCTTCAAGGAGGCGCGGTTCTTCTGGTCCGAGGGCAAGCTGTATCAGCGGTCGAACGTGGTGCGGGATCGCAAGTGGGAGGTTGTGCAGGTGATCGATTCGATCACGCCGGGCAACGAGCACTACAGCGAGAAATCACGGCTGGCGAAGACGATCCAGAAGGACGGCATGACGTGGGGCAACGTGCCCGACATGCTGCCCTCCGGCAAGAGCGTACTGGCGCACCAGGACTCCCGGATGACGTGCTACAGTTGCCACTCGTCCTGGACGACGAGCTGCTTTGGGTGCCACTTGTCCATGACGGCGAACCAGAAGATGCCCATGCTGCACAACGAAGGGCAGACGACGAGGAACTACACGAACTATAACTTCATGGTGCTGCGCGATGACGTGTACATGCTGGGCATCGACGGGACAGTGACGGGGAACAAGATTGCGCCGGTCCGAAGTGCATGCGCGGTGGTGGTGAGCTCGCAAAATGCGAACCGTGACTGGCTGTATCAGCAGCAGCAGACGATCTCCTCGCCCGGATTCAGCGGGCAGGCCTTCAGCACGTATGTGCCGCATACAGTGAGGGCGACCGAGACCAAGGGCTGCACGGACTGCCATGCCGCGAAGAACGGCGATAACAATGCATGGATGGCGCAGCTTCTGGTTCAGGGAACGAACTTCCTGAACTTTATGGGCAAGTACATCTACGTGGCGGACGGCGAGGGCGGAATCCAGGCGGTCCCAGTGGCCGAGGGCGCCGAGCCGCCCGCGATTCTGGGCAGCGATCTGCATCAGCTGGCCTATCCGGAGAAGTATGAGAAGTTCGTGAAGGGCGGGCGCTTCCTCAAGGATTCGTACGAAAAGGAAGGCAATGTGCTGGATGTGCAGCTTCGCGGCGAGTATGCATATGCGGCGCTGGGCAAGCAAGGCTTCCGCATCTTCGACGTGGCGAACATCGATGTGAAGGATGTCTCTGAGCGCGTGACCAACGCGCCGGTCTCTCCGCTGGGGCAGAGGTTCTACGTCAAGACGAAGTATGCGACGGCGGTAGCGTCGCCTTCGACGCTGGCGCTCGATCCGCTGCGGCAGCAGATTCCGGAGAACGAAGAGGGCAAGATCGCACCCATCTATGCGTTCCTGTATGTGACGGACAAGTATGAGGGGCTGATTGTGGTGGGCGACCCGAAGAAGGGCGTGGGGACGCTGCTCGACGGCGATC
>CAXTRZ010000112.1:0-7448 GCA_964246715.1 uncultured Acidobacteriaceae bacterium
AGGAAGGTAACCATGCCGGTCGGCGTTCCGCCCGCGCCAGCAACGGTTGCCATCAGCGTGACTGTTGCGCCCGCTTTCGCCGAGGTGGGAGAAGCCGTCAACGTGGTCGCCGTGCTGGTAGTGCTGTTGACCGTGAGCGATACGGGAGAGGATGTGCTTACATCATAGAGTGTGTCCGCGCCATAGCTCGCGATGACGGTGAAGGTGCCCGCGGTGGATGCGGTTCCTGTGAGAGTCGCCGTGCCGGTGCCGTCCAGCGTTGCCGTTCCGATGACAGTGGCAGGCGTGGTGTTCGTCGCGCTGAACGTGACGGTGCCGGTTGGTGCAGGTGTGGTCTGCAGCGTGCCCGTGACCACGGCCTTATAGGTGACGGTGCCGGCTTGACTCGCTGGGTTGGGTGCGATGGTCAGCACGGTTGTATCGGGCTGCAGCACCTTGGAGAGCTTGGCGAAGAAGATGCGAGGAAAGGTGCCGCCAGTGCCGCCGACGGAGTCATTATGTGTCCCGATGGTGCCTGCGAATGTCGCGTCTGAGGTCGATCCGGCGAAGTAGATGTTGTCATTCGCGTCCAGCGCCATGCCGCCTGCCACGCTAACGCTATGGTCCGGGTAGGACGGATTGCCGAAACGTGTGGAGAAGAGCAGCTTCGACATGTCCGGAGAGAAGGTGGAGATGAAGAGCTGGTTGCCCCCCTTGTATCCCTGTAGCGGATTTACCTGCGGAAAGTCGCCCCCGCCATCATTGGAGCGTCCGTAGAGATAGACCTGCCCCTTGCTGTCGAGGCGCACGTTGAAGCCGACCGACTCGGCAGAGCGTGGATTGGGTCCGCCAAGGAAGGTGCCATTCAGGATCGCCGTTCCGGTCGGGTTGATCTTCAGCAAGAAGGCTGAATCGCACCGGTCGATCGTGTCGTTCGGGTTGTAGTTCGGGCAGGTGGCCTGATAGCCGCCCGTAGCCATCTGGAAGGTGTGGTCGAACGTGTAGCCGGTGACAAACAAATCGTTGCTGCTGTCCGCCGTCATGCCGAGCACTTGCTCCTCAGCGATGTTGCTGCCCTGCGTCGGTGTTGTTCCACCCAGACGGGTGGAGTAAATGAGCGAAGCGGCCCCGGATTTGGTGGTGTCAATGGCTGCCACGTAGCCGTCATAGGTATTGCAGGTGCCGTAATTGGAGCCGGGCTGCGTGCAGGCGCTCTTGATGGCGTTCGCTGTAGTGGGATAGTTGACAGCCTGAGTGTAGCCGCCTAAAAATGCGATGCCGTTCACACCGACGGTCATGGTGGTCGGGAGGACAGCGACGGCGGAGGTGTTGTCGCCAAAGAAGGTGCCATACAGCAGCGTGTGGCCGTCGTTGGAAAATTTACTCAGGAAGGCTGTGGCATCAATGCTGGTGCTGTTGCCGTAACTGTTCGTGGCGCTGGAGATGGTGAGATAGCCGCTGCTGGTGATCCCATCGAACTGGATCTGCGGCTGGCAGCCCTGGTTGTAGCCATTGGTGCAGGGGGCAAGAGTTGCAGCATCAAAGGCGATCACCTGACCGGAAAGATAGATATTGCCGCTCGCGTCCAGCGCAATCGTGTTCGGATAGACCTGCTGCGTGCCGCCCAGAAAGCTAGAGTAAAGCAGCGAAGTGCCGTCCGCACTCAGCTTACTGAAGAACGCCGGCTGGTTCTCGACCGTGTACTCGGTGCCACCACCGTTGTAGTTGCCGTCGCACTTCACGTCGTTGGGGCCGCCGAATACGCCGTAGTACGCGACGCAGTTTTTCTGATACGCATCGGCAGTAACCGGGAAGTCGTCCGAACCTGTCGTTCCCAGCAGGTAGGCGACCCCGGCCGCATCGACCGCAATGGACACGCCGCGTTCCAATCCACCATGACCTGAAAGGTAGGTGGAGTAGACCAACTGGGTGCCGTCGGCGCTCAGCTTGGTGATGAATGCCGAGGTGGAGTTGCTGTTGCCGCCCTGACAGTAAGCGCCACCGGCTGCGGCATAGGTTGTATTCGCGGGTCCGCACACGGTCTGGTACGAGCCGCTCGTAGTGGGGAACGCAGGATCGGCCGTGGTGCCGATGAAGTAGAGTGCGCCGCTGCTGTCCACTGTGATCTGCGAGGTGGTCTCGTTGGCCGCGCCTGCTCCCAGGGTACCGAGATAAATCAGGGTTGGATCGATCGTCAGTTCGCGGCTGTGATCGTACTCTCCGAGCTTGAAGGTGACTTCGTGGCGCGCGTCCATGGCGAATGCGGCTTCCACCTTCACACGCTTGCCTTCGATCGTCTGGTACGCCACCGGCTTGTCAAACCGCAGCGTCGAGGCGCCGCTAGGCAGTTCCAGGTCGCCGTTCTTCGCGACGGTTGCGGTCGCGCCATCAAACTGCAGCTTGACGACGGACGGGTCCGCCTTGGGAGCGACGATGAAGTCGTACTCCAACTGTCCCTGATGGCCGTAGTACTTCAGGTCAATGCCGGGATACACGGCGGACATCCGCACTGCGCCGAATGTGGGCAGGCCTGTCTGCCAATGCGACAGGTCGCTGCCCTTCATGTAGGTGACCGTGCCCGGCTGCGGGTCGGCGGTCTCCGCGGCTGCCGTGGCGGACGCGCCTGCCAGGTGCATACGCACCGTGTCCGAGCCTGTGATCTGTGTCAGGCCGTGTACGTCTTTCTTCATGTGATCGGTTCGCAGGTATGCGTCTGTGCCCGCAAGATACACCGTTGCCGCGGGGCTGTGTGCGATGTACTGCACCTTGGCGTCCACCTGGCCGCGATTGAGCTCGAAGCTCAGAGGCAGGTGGGAAAAGGTCTTATCTGCCTGCAGGCGGACAGTTGAGGTGCCGGTGGAGGAAGGGAGGAACGGCTTACCGACCTGTGCGTTGGCAGAGAACCCGGTCAGAAGAAAGAGAAAGGCCAGTGCCGCAGCAACGGCCCGCCCGCAAGAACGCATGTGCATGGGAAAGACTCCTGCACATAAAGGCGTTATCCGCAGCCAAGATGCGTCACTCCTTTTCGCTGTCGCCGCGAAAAAGATCGGACGTCTCAACCGCAGGCCTAGTTTCTAATGTGTATCCCGCCGCAGCAAGCCGGCGATCTCAGCTTTGTTCTCCGCCTGGATCCGTCTGCCGTTCGCGGAGAGCGTGGGGAGTGCGTCAAAGATGGCGTTTGCTTCTCTTGCGGATGCCAGTGCCTCAGGGAACTTGCCTTCGGCATCCCGTGCTTGTGCCAATGCCTGGTAGGTCAGGGCCATCGCCATGCTGTTGTGTTTCAGCTTTCCCGTTTGCGCAGCCAACGCTTCTTGCGCCAGCGACGCTGCCTGAGCGGCGTGGCCCAACTGGATATGCGCCTGAGCCATCGTGGTCAGGGCATAGCCGATCTCCGGATTGCCAGGAAGCAGCTTGCGCCAGACGGCGACCGAGGGCTCCAGCAGCGTAAGGGCCTCTGCGCCGCGCTGGTCCTTCACCAGCAGGCGAGCGAGTGGAATCTCCAACTCAAGACTGTTCAGATCATCCGGCCCCTTGCAACGAACGATCCGTTGATACCCGTCCTGATAATGTGTCAGGGCCGAGATGTCGTCGCCGCCGTTCATGTCCAGATCGCCCAGCAGGGTGTTCGTAAAGGCCTGATCGCACTCCGTATAAGGCTGGCGCTGCAGCACGGTCAGCGCTGCAGCCGCTGCCCGCCGGGCGTTTTCCGGCTGGTTCACCCGTGAAAAGAGCGTGGCCAAGTTGCCCAAGGCCCAGCCTCGTTCCCGGTCAGGTATGCCGCCGGCTTCGCTCTCCTGAAGCGTTTGGTTCAGCAGTTCGGCATCCGCGACTGAACGGACACCATTGTTGTACCGGTTGGAGACGAAGAAACCGACGATCCACAATCGCTGCCCGGCAGAGACGCCCTTCCCGCTGCGCAGGGACATCGCTGTGTCCAACAGGCTGCTTGCCTGGTCATAGTGTCCCAGCTCCGACTCTGTCATCCCGGCGAAACCCATTGCTTCCGCCTTCATGGCCACATCGCCGGCCTTCTCTGCACTGTCCTGCACGGCGAGCAGTACCGGCAGCGCGTGTTCGTAATCGGAGCTGTCGAACATCGACTCGGCAAGGCTCAGCCGGGCGAACCGCTGATCCGCAGGATCGTGAATGAACTCTGGCAGCGCCGTCACAGTTAGCTGCAGGAAGTCCGCGATCGTCGTGGCCGGCCGGCCCGTATAATTCGTGTTCGCAAGCCGCAGGATGCTGTAGAGAAAATTCTGCATGCGCTCGGCGCGCTCGCCCTCCCGCAGCGCTTGCTGCTGACGCGCATAGCCGTACCCTCCGGCTGCGATCATCATGAACGTCACGACCGCCGCGGCAGTCACGGCCGCCCGGTTTCGCCGCAGAAACTTGCCGAGCCGGTACGTGTGCGTCTGCGGCCGCGCCAGCACGGGTCGCCCATCAAGGTAGCGGAGCAGATCCTCGGCAAGCGCGTCGACGGAGGCATAGCGGTCCATGGGCTTGCTCCGCAGGCAGCGCGCCACGATGGTGGCCAAGTCGCCCGCCAGAAGCTGGCGCAGCCGCACGGTGGATGTGCCGCGCACCTCCGCGGCGCGCTCCGTCACCGCCGTCGTAATGGGCAAAGGCTCCTGCTGCTTCAGCGCACGCTCCACCACCATGGCGACTGACGCGCTTTGAAACGGCCGCTGGCCTGTAAGCAGCTCAAAGAGCATCGCGCCCAGAGAGTAGATATCACAGGCGGTCGTGACCGCCTCATTCCGAAGCTGCTCTGGCGCGGCATAAGCAGGTGTGGCCAGTATCGTGGTGGTCAACGCGTTGTCTGGATCAATTAATTTCGATGTGCCGAAGTCGAGCAGCTTGACCTCACCTTCGGTCGAAACAAGCACGTTCGACGGCTTAATATCCAGGTGTACGATCAGGTTGCGATGGGCATACGCGACGGCATGGCAGACCTGTAAAAACAGCTTGAGCCGTTCCGGAATGTTGAGCGTGTGTTCGTCGGAGTAGCGCACCAGGTCGACGCCATCGACGTACTCCATCACCAGGTAGGGCTGAGTCGTCTCGCTGAATCCGGCGTCCAGCAGCCGGGTGATGTGCGGATCATTCAGCCTCGCCAGGATCTGCTGCTCGCGCTGAAAGCGCGACTCAAACTGCGGCCCAGCGGCATGCATGGACAGAACCTTAAGAGCGCATCTCAGCGGAACTCCACCCACCATTCGCTCGGCCAGGTAGACCGATCCCAGGCCACCTGTGCCCAAGTGCCGAAGCAGTGCATACGGTCCCACGCGGGTGCCGAGCGATACCATCTCAACGAAGGGCACGACGGGAACCGCTTCGTCGGAGGAGGCGGCGAGTAGTTCGAGGACACGATCCACAAGGAGCGAGTCAGAACAGGCCTCACGCAGAATGCGAGTCCGTTCTCCCGGCGGCTCGCTGCTCGCCAGGTGAAACAAATCCTGCAAACGGGTCCAGTGATCGGACTCCCATCGCGTGGGAACGTCTCCTTCGACGTTTGCCGGAGTCTGGTTGTCGCTACCCTGAAGCATGAGTTCCTCGCCTGCTAGGTTGGCGCGAAGCGTAGATGCTTCGTGTCAATCTCTCTGTGCATTTAGCCGATGCTGCAGCCATCCGCGTGCAAAACGCAGGTCGCGGTCTACGCTGGCCTTCGATAGATTCATGAGGTCGGCCGTCTCGTCTGCTGTAAAGCCTAAGAGAAAACGCATTTCAATCATGCGGCACTTGCGTTCATCAAGCTTCTCAAGCTGTTGAAGAGCTACATCCAGATCCAGTATCTCTGCCGGGCTGGTCTCAAACCATGCCAGATCCTCATGCAGCGGAATCTGGACTCCGGCATCCCGCTTCTGCCGGTTTTCAGATCGTGCATGATCGACCAGAACACGCCGCATGACGCGCGCGCAGAAGCTATAGAAGTGCTGGCGATCTTGGAAGCTCAGGGTGCGAAGTCGCACCAGCTTCAAGAACAGCTCGTTAACAACACTGGTTGGCTGTAGGATGTGCTCCGTTCGTTCTCGATGGAAGAGCGCACCGGCAATTAATCGAAGATGTGGGTAGACGAGTTCAAACAATTGCTCCGTGTCTACACTCTTATCTTCACTCCACCGTCGCAATAAAATGGTGATCTCGCCGGCTTGATCCAAAGTTGATACCTTCACAGGGTACAGAGCTCGTCTTTGCGGTCGTCAAAGCGCAGTTTACCCTTCGCTCTGGGTCGTTGTCACACCTGCTCCAGTCGGAACAACTCGTCGGTCATCCTTAAAACCTGTCTAAGAACTGGGAATGCTATTGAGTAGAACCATGGCAGCCGCAAGGAAGAGGAAGCATTCTGCTGAGTGTGGATTGAGTTCGTAGTCTTTGCTGAGTCGTCGGTTCCATCCCAGCCAAGCCAGGGTTCGTTCGACGATCCAGCGTTTGGCCAACACCTGGAAGCCCTAGGGCAGAGTTCGTTTGATGATGCTGAGGCGCATCCCGAGCGTGTCTGTGGCCCAATCCAACAGCGTGCCCTGATAGCCTCCGTTGGCATAGACGGTATCAGCATCCACGAGGCGCGGATAACCGGGCAACAGTTTCACTTGCTTCTTTCGAAGCTCATCGCGCCTCATCTCAGGCTTATGGTGATTTCGGCCATGTGCCTCGGCTTGAGGGTGAGCGAATTGCTCGCGCTGCGCTGGGGTGACCTCGACTTCGAGGCTGGAAGACTGCGCATCGTGCGCGGCATCGTCGAAGGCCACATTGGGAAGGTGAAGACGATTCACTCTAAAAAGCCGCTACCTTTGGACTCGCTCCTTGCCGCCGCGTTTCCTTCATGGAAGGTGGAGTCGCAACTTGCCGAGGACGATGATTGGGTGTTTCCGAGAGCGACCGGGGAAAGCCCTACGCGCCCTCGACTATCTAGATACGCATCTTCATTCCGCTTGGCAAGTCAAATTGGGCTGCCATTCGCACTCGAGCGGCATACCTTCCGGCACTTGATGACGACGTGGATGGACGCCAGCCGTGTTACTTGACGGTTCAACGCGACCTCATGCGGCACGCCGACATACGACCACGGCGCAGGTTTACGGAGAACATTTAGTTGCCAAAAATCGGAATAAGTCGTTTAGATCATGGCGGAGAGTGGGGGATTCGAACCCCCGGTACAGGTTTCCCCGTACAACGGTTTAGCAAACCGTCGCCTTCAGCCACTCGGCCAACTCTCCAGCGGGTGCCCCTGCTTCCGGGCAAACAGGTTCCAGGCGGAACTCCGTAATTATATCCCGAACCCGGCACACCGCACGTCGCCCGCCCTCTCACATGCGAATCACCTGCGCCGCAAACCGCTCCATCTCCTCTGCCTGCGGGCTGGACTGCAGCAGCACCACCTCCACCCCCACCCCCGCAAACTCCTCCAGCCGCTCCTTCACCCGCTCCGGCGTTCCCACAAACCCTGCCTTCAGCCCTCGGTTCGACAC
>CAXTRZ010000113.1:0-7438 GCA_964246715.1 uncultured Acidobacteriaceae bacterium
GATTATGGGGCCAAGCGATCCAGGTGGCGGCGTGTGGGGCCCACTCTGCGGGCATGTGGGAAGGCGACGACATCAGGATATTGTAGAGGAGCAAGGGCTGGAGGCCGGAGATGAGGGTCAGGAGGGTATCGCGCGAGGAGGTGCTGCAGCGGTGGCCGCCGGAAAGCGGTGCAGATTCTCCCCTCTGGACTGACAAACGAATGGCACAGGAACGCCAAATACGAAGTTTTCGTAAAGGAAGCACTTCGTAGAGTGACGGGACAACGGCTGACGGAAGAAGAGCCTCCAATGGGTTGAACTATAAAGGAGCTTCATGCGTAACTTTCTTGCCTCTGCCGCGCTCGTAGCCGTCAGCGTCCTTGCCGCACCTGTGGCGCAGGCGCAGGCGCCTGAAAAGCTGGTCCACCGTATCGATGCCGCACACGCGATTCTGCATCAGCTGATGGCCACGCCGGACAAGGGCATTCCATTGGATATCGCCGCGTCCGCGCAGTGTGTGATTGTTGTTCCGAGCTTCAAGAAGGGTGCCTTCGTCTTTGGCGGCGAGTACGGCCAGGGCGTGGCGACGTGCCGGACGGGACACGGCTGGAGCGCGCCGGTGTTCGTGCAGATGGCGGGCGCGAGCTTCGGCTTCCAGATTGGCGGGCAGTCGACGGATCTGGTGCTGGTAGGCCGCACGCACCAGAGCGTGGAGCACCTGCTGAAGGACAAGGTGAAGCTGGGCGGAGATGCTTCAGTCGCCGGCGGGCCGGTGGGGCGCAGCGCACAGGCTTCCACGACGGAGTTGGCGAATGCGGAGTTTCTGACCTACTCGCGGAACAAGGGCTTGTTTGCCGGCATTGATCTGCAAGGGGATGAGGTGAACCAGAACGGGAAGGATACGGGCGAGTTTTATGGGAAGGATGTTTCGTACCAGAAGGTTCTGAGCGGCGAGGTCCCGACTCCACCGGAGGCGGCGCACTTTGTGAAGACGGTGAATGAGCTATTTCGGAAGGGTCGGGCGCAGAAGGGCTGAACGGGACAGTAGGGATTGGTTTGAAGCTGGGGTATCGGAGAAGAGCCGATATCCCAGCTTTCTCTTGCAGTGATCTGTGATCAGTCCAGGAAGCGGGATGTGATACCGGCATAGGCATCGATGCGGCGGTCGCGGAGGAAGGGCCAGTTGCGGCGGGTGTCTTCGAGGAGCTTGCGGTCGATCTCGGCGATGAGAATCTCTTCGCGGTTGTGGGAGGCCTGGGCGAGGATGCGGCCGAAGGGGTCTGCGATGAAGGAGCCTCCCCAGAATTCTAGGCCGGAGTCGGGCGTGTGGGGACCGGGACCGGGCATGAGGATGCCGCTATGTTTGACATCGCCGTACTCATGGCCGACGCGGTTGGCGGCACCGACGAAGACGCCGTTGGCAATGGCGTGTGAGCGCTGGATGGTCTGCCAGGCGGAGTACTGGGCTTCGCCGAACTCGGTTTTTTCTGCTGGGTGCCAGCCAATGGCGGTAGGAAAGAAGAGGGTTTCGGCACCTTTGAGGGCAGTGATGCGTGCGCCTTCGGGATACCATTGGTCCCAGCAGATGAGGGTGCCGATGGGGCCGTGGGAGGTGTGCTGGGCCTGGAAGCCGAGATCGCCAGGGGTGAAGTAGAACTTTTCGTAGTAGAGGGGATCGTCGGGGATGTGCATCTTGCGGTATTTGGCGGCGATGTGATCAGGGCTGGTTGAGACGGGGTCGAGGACGGCGACGGGTGTGTGGTAGAGGCCGGGGGCGCGGTGCTCAAAGAGGGACGCGACGATGACGACGTTCTCCTGTTTTGCTACCTCTGCGAGGAGTTCCGTGGAAGGGCCGGGGATGGACTCGGCGATGTCAAAGAGGGCGTGCTCTTCGCGCTGGCAGAAGTACTGGGCGCGAAAGAGCTCGGGGAGGCAGATGATGTTGGCTCCGGCGCGGGCGGCTTCGCGGGAGAGATCGGCGGCTTTGTTGAGATTTTCGGCCGTGTCTACGGCGCAGGACATCTGGATGAGGGCGATCTTTTTGTGGGGGGGCATGGGTCTTTTCTCTATTGCTGTTTCGATGATTGGACGATCAATAAGGGTCCATACAGTTCTTCGTCTTCGTCCGCGTCCCACCAGGTTCCGTCGTCCTCCATCGTCGGCGATACTATGTCACCGATGATGCGCACCGTGCCCCGCATAGAGCCGAAGGAACTCTGGAAGCAGTCACGCTCGAGGAATCCGGCAAGACGGTATTTGTCACGGTTCCTCATAGAGCTTTAGTTTATCGCGTTGACGAGTGGCGTGAATGTTGCGACGAATGCCTCTGCACGCGATTTAAGCCAAGCTTGCATGGATAGCCATTCGCTTCGCGTCAAGACATCGCATGTTGCACTGTCGTATATGGCGCAAGGCCTCTATCTTCCTTTTTGTCGAAGACAAGATTCGTGCCGAGTGTAGACATGATCTGTTCACGTTGAGCAAAAAGAATGTCGTAAACGTGTTTCGAGTCTCGGGACTCAATCCAAATTTGGCATTCCATTGCTCGACTTTTCTTGCTTACGGTGAGGTTGATACCTATGCCCTGCCGTATGGCATAAACAGGCATCCAGTGTGCTGCAGGGACGCCGTACTTAAGCTGAAGGGACGACGTAGATCCGCAAAATGCAATAAAGCTTCTCCAAAATTCCCGATAGAGTTCATAGAGATTGCTGGCCGCTGCCGCCTGTTGGTAAGCTGCTTCTGCCAGTCGTTGGGTTTGCTAACCAGGTTGAACTTCGGCGCGTATGGCGAGTCAGCGATTCTCCACAACTCGAGTTCCGCCCCGAAGAATCGAATTTCGGGTACTGTGCATTTGTTGAGCCAGTCCAAGGCTGCACGGTGCGGCTCAGTGAATATCTCTGCAACCCATACCATAGTTCGTGCGCCCATACCGTCGTTACCCACCCCAGCAGCATATGTCATGAGCTTGCCGAGATGATCATGATCCGTTTTGCCGAATTGATTCTCGATTACGACCATCTCGTCTGTGCCTGAGCGCTTCGCGAGGATGTCTGCTCGGTATGAGCCGACATAAACCTCGTATCAAGGACTTCAAGAGGAAACCCCATCTGAGCACCAAGCGCAGCTAGATTCTCCGGTTGAACGAGCCATTGGGAGAAATCTGTGTCTTCGCGTGGCCATCCATCGCGTATCGCCACCCGCTCCAGCGTTCCAAAAGTCGCCATGCACTGTAGTTTGTCACACGGCAATGCGAATGTTCACGGGCTGAAGTGATCCTTGAAGCCCTGCGGCGCAGTGGCAGCAAGATTTCTGAGTGAGGAAACTTGTGGGGGATTTACGGGATGATCTGGTAACTTTATGGGTGGAAGCAGGCTGCGCTGTTTGCTTCCAACACCTATCACTAACGCAATCGGGCACTCTGGCTGAAATCTGATTCCGGTGGGGATGCTGCATTCCCACGCAAAAGGAGCACTATGTCGAGCGAATTCCGTAACTTTCTGGAGCTCTCCTATGAAGAGCTTGAAGAGCTGAACCTGAAGGCGAAAGATCAGCGCAAGAAGCGGGTTGCGATGGATACGCTGCAGGAGGAGCGGATCAAGTATCTGACGGATGAGAAGGGCATTAAGGCGGTGACGGTGGTGTTCTCCGACCTGGAAGGCCGGCTGCACATGCTGGACTACGACAAGAAGTTCCTGGTGAAGAGCTATGACAACCTGACGTTCGATGGGTCGTCAATCCGCGGGTTTACGGCGCAGAAGGAGAGCGACCTGCGGCTGGGGCTGGACTGGTCGGCCTTTTACTGGACTCCGGCGGATGTGTTTGGCGCGGGCAAGGTGCTGGTCTTTGGCGAGGTGATCGACAAGGATGGGTCGCATTTTTCCGGAGATGTGCGCGGCGTGCTGAAGAACTATGCGAAGGAGCAGTTTGAGAAGAACGGCTACTCTCTGAATGCGGCGAACGAGATTGAAGGGTTTCTGTTCGACGGGATCGACGCGGAGCGGACGTTCCACCTGACGGGTGAGTTCGAGTACACGAATAAGGGCGGGTACTATCACTCGCTGCCTGGAGACCCGTTGCGAGAGTTCATCGACACGTGCGCCGAGGTGCAGCGGGCGATGGGGTTCGAGAACGAGAAGGATCATCCCGAGGTTGCGCCGAGCCAATTCGAGATCAACTACACGTACGGCGACGTGGTGATGGCGGCGGACCAGATTCAGCTGTATAAGCTGATCTGCCGGCAGGTGGCGACGCAGATGGGGATGACGGCGAGCTTTCTGCCAAAGCCGGTGACGGGCGTGAACGGCAGCGGCATGCACACGAATGTTTCGATTACGAAGGAAGGCAAGAATCTGTTCTGGGATCCGAAGGGCGAGGAGAAAATCTCGGAGATGGCGTGGTCATTCGTAGATAAGATTTTGACTCATGGCAACGATATCTGCCTGCTGCTGAATGCGAGCGTGAATGCGTACCGGCGACTGGACCCGCACTTTGAGGCTCCGAATCAGATCAAGGCTTCGGCGGTGGATCGGGGGTCGATGGTGCGGATTCCGATCGGCAATGAGAAGAGCGCGCGGGTAGAGGTGCGGTCGGTTGGTCCGGACGCGAATCCGTACATGGTGTTGTACTCAGTGTTCAAGAGCGGGCTGGATGGAAAGAAGGCGGAGATAGCGAATCTGCGGCAGGCGGAGCGGTATCTGCCGGACAACATCTACACGGCGCTTGAGGACTTCCGCAGCGCGGAGTGGACGACGGAGCTGCTGGGCGCGGATGTGAAGGAACGGTATGCGGACCTGAAGCAGGCGAGCGCGGATAGGTGCGCGCGATTGCTGGGGACGATTGTGAAGTCTCCGGAGGTGCAGTTCCACCATGATGTGTATAACCAGTTGTTGTGGGGGCAGTTTTAGGAACAGTTGTTGGTTGCCCTTTTGCCTGTTGACCGTTGAAGTGCGAGACGCCCTGGCTTGTGGCTGGGGCGTTCTTGTGCTGGGCATAGGGCGGTGCGGGGTGATCGGCATGACGCGCTTAGGGATGACGCTGGTTTTGGGGAGTGAGGAAAGCGCATCTGTTGTGACTGGTGATTGATGCTGCATTCGAGGCAGGATCGCACGGTGAACGGGATTTGTGTGCGATGAGCGGACACGGTGGTTGTCAGTGGTCAAGCGGCGGTGATAGGTTGGGCGCAGTCTAAATTTGGAGTGTAGATCTACATGCAATCGAGCTATAACGGTATCCCGGTTCCCAGCGACGGACAGGCAATTATGTATGCGGACGGCACGTTCAATGTGCCGGATAACCCGATTATTCCCTACATTGAAGGGGATGGTACGGGGCGGGATATCTGGAAGGCTTCGCAGCGGGTGTTTGACGCGGCGGTGGAGAAGGCGTACGGCGGCAAGCGCAAGGTGGCGTGGTATGAGGTGCTCGCCGGCGAGAAGAGTTACCGGAAGAGCCAGGAGTGGCTGCCGGACGATACGGTAAAGGCGACGGTGGATTTTCGGGTGTCGATCAAGGGACAGCTGACGACACCGGTAGGCGGCGGGATTAGGAGCCTGAATGTGGCGCTGCGGCAGTTGATGGATCTGTATCAGTGCGTGCGGCCGGTGAAGTACTATGCGGGCGTGCCGAGCCCGGTGAAGCGGCCGGAGGCTTTAGATATCGTGCTGTTCCGGGAGAACACAGAGGATATCTATGCGGGAATCGAGTTCCGGCAGGGTACTCCCGAGGCGGACAAGTTTATTGCATTTGTGAATGACGAGATGCTGAAGGGGACGAAGAAGAAGGTCCGGCTCGATAGCGGCGTGGGGGTGAAGCCGATTTCGGTAACTGGGTCCAAGCGGCTGGTGCGGGCGGCGATCCGCTATGCGCTGAAGAATGGGCGCAAGACGGTGACGCTGGTGCATAAGGGCAACATCCAGAAGTTTACCGAGGGAGCGTTCCGCGAGTGGGGCTATGAGGTGGCGACCCAGGAGTTTCGTGCGGATACGGTGACGGAGCGGGAGAGCTGGATACTGGGGAACATCGAGGCGAATCCGGCGATTACTCCGGAGGAGAACGCGGCGCTGATTGAGCCGGGGATTGAGTTTGCGGCGAAGGAGTTTGGCGAAGAGGTGGTCGCCGAGGTGAAGGCGGTGGTGGCGGCGATCGGTGAGACGCATGGCGGGGGGAAGTGGAAGAGCAAGATTCTGGTAAATGACCGGATTGCGGACTCGATCTTTCAGCAGATCATCATCCGGCCTAGCGACTACTCGGTGCTGGCGACGACGAATCTGAATGGAGATTACATCTCGGATGCGGCGGCGGCGCAGGTAGGCGGGCTGGGGATTGCGCCGGGGGCGAACATCGGAGATGGGTATGCGGTGTTTGAGGCAACGCACGGGACAGCACCGAAGTATGCGGATAAGGATGTAATCAATCCGGGCTCGGTGATGCTCTCAGGTGTAATGCTGTTCGACTTCCTGGGGTGGCCGGAGGCGGCGCGGATGATCGAGAGCTCGATGCAGAAGACGATTGCGCAGAAGTATGTGACGTATGACTTCGAGCGGCAGATGCAGGGGGCGACGAAGGCGAAGACGAGCGAGTTTGCGACGCGGATGATTGAGAATATGTAGCTTGGTTTGAACGTGTAACAAGAATGAACTTAGGAGAAGGAATGCGGAAGAAGGTCACGATTGTAGGGGCGGGAAATGTTGGGGCAACGGCTGCTCATTGGATTGCGGCCAAGGAATTGGCGGATGTGGTGCTGCTGGATGTCGTCGAGGGCGTGCCGCAGGGCAAGGCGTTGGACCTGCTGGAGGCGATGCCGATCGAGAAGCGGGATGTATCGATTGTGGGCACGAACGACTATGCGGACACGAAGGGCTCCGACATTGTGGTGATTACGGCGGGCATTGCGCGGAAGCCGGGGATGAGCCGGGATGACCTGCTGAATACAAACTTCAAGATCATGAACGATGTGGTGGAGAGGGTTGTAGCGGCTTCGCCGGAGACGATCTTGATTATTGTTTCCAATCCGCTGGATGCGATGGCGCAGACGGCGTTCAAGAAGGCTGGGCTGCCGCGAGAACGCGTGATCGGGATGGCGGGGGTACTGGATTCAGCGCGGTTCCGGACGTTTATTGCCGAGGAGCTGAAGGTTTCGGTTGAGAACATCACGGCGTTTGTGCTGGGCGGGCATGGAGATACGATGGTGCCGCTGAGCCGCTACTCGACGATGGCTGGGATTCCGATTACTGAGTTGATCGAGGCGGGGCGGCTAAAGGAGTTGGAGACGCGGACGGCCAACGGCGGCGCGGAGATTGTGAAGTATCTGAAGACGGGGTCGGCGTATTATGCGCCGAGCTCGGCGGCGGTGGAGATGGTGGAAGCCATCCTGAAGGATAAGAAAAAGATCCTTCCGTGCGCGGCGTATCTGCAGGGGGAGTATGGAATCTCCGGGCTGTACGTGGGGGTGCCGTGC
>CAXTRZ010000114.1:0-215 GCA_964246715.1 uncultured Acidobacteriaceae bacterium
AGAGTGAGGAGGGTGGAGCCAAGGCCGGTGGGCAGGTTGGTGCGGTCGGAGATGAGGCCGATCAGGGTGGGGGAGCTGGCGTCGCCGAGGAGATGGATGAGCAGGAGTTGGCCGGCGAGCGCGGTGGCGCGGACGGCGGGAGAGACGGCGTTGACGGTGGCGGCGTTGACTGGGCCGGAGCCAAGGAAGATGAGGAAGATGGCAAGGGCAAGGGA
>CAXTRZ010000114.1:225-3016 GCA_964246715.1 uncultured Acidobacteriaceae bacterium
GGGACGGAATCGTGAGGGCCTTGGTGTGCAGGAGCTGCGGGCCGAAGAAGCAGACGGCGGCGGGAAAGAAGGCGAGCAGCGCGCCCCAGGCGGAGACGAGATAGAGGGCTCCGGGGTTGGATCTGGACCAGCGCTGGGCAACAGTGCCGCCGACGATGGTGCCGAGCAGCCCGCCGGCGACGGTGATGGCTCCCATGATGAAGGAGGCCGAGGACTGGCTGCGGCCATCGATGCGCTGGAGGAAGGTGGGCATCCAGATGGAGAGGCCGCCGATGGTGAACGTGACGGCCGCGTAGCCGCCGATGGAACAGAGGAAGGCGGGGTTCTTAAGGAGGCCGAGGACGATCCCCTTGTCGAACTTGGCTTTTTCATCCTTGCTGCCGCCGCGAGCGGGCTCCTTCATAAAGAGAGCGATGAGCAGCGCAATGAGGATGCCGGGGAAGGCGGAGACGGTGAAGGACATGCGCCAGCCAAAGTGCTGGCCGACGGTTCCGCCGACAAGGTAGCCGAGCGCGGCGCCGACAGGGACGGCGATGTTGAAGATGGTGAGGACGCGGTTGCGCTGGTCTTCGGGGTAGAAGTCGGCGAGCATGGCGGGGGCGAAGATGCCGAAGCTGGCCTCGCCGAGGCCGAGGGCGGCATGGCGAACATTGAGGGAGTCGAAGGAGTGAACGAAGGCGGTAAGGAGGTTGATGGAGGACCAGAAGATGGCCGCGATGACGATCATCGGCTTGCGGGGGAAGCGATCGCCAAGCCAGCCGGTGAAGGGGGAAGCGACCATGTAGGTGACAAGGAACCAGAAGGTGAGCGAGCCGAGTGCGCCGTCCGAGACGTGGAACTCCTGCTTGACCTGCTCTTGGACACCGGCCAGGACGTAGCGATCGATGTAATTGACGAAGTTGAGCGCGGTGAGCAGGACGAGGGCGAGAGTGGCGCCAGGGAGCGCGAGCGCGTGGGGGCTAGACGCGGTCTGTTCAGAGGTGGAGGCCATTGTGGGGAGGATAGCAGGCCGGCTTTGTTATGGTGTTGGGTGTGGAGGATTTATGTCTGAATTGAGTCCAGAGGCGCGGCCTCCGGTGCCGCCATTTACCGCGCAGACTGCGCCGGAGAAGGTGCGCAAGGCTGAGGATGCGTGGAACTCGCGCGATCCGGAGAAGGTGGCGCTGGCGTACACGGTGGATAGCCGGTGGCGCAACCGGACGGTGTGGGTGACGGGGAGGGCGGCGATTGTGGAGCTGCTGCGGCGCAAGTGGGGGCGGGAGCTGGAGTACAGGCTGTGCAAGGAGCTGTGGGGATTCAAGGAGAACCGCATGGCGGTGCGGTTTGTTTATGAGAGCCATGACGCCGCGGGGCAGTGGTGGCGCAGCTTTGGGAATGAGCTGTGGGAGTTCGATGAGAATGGGTTGATGCAGCGGCGGGAGGCGAGCATCAACGATTTGCAGATTGCGGAGAGCGAACGGAAGTTCCGGTGGGAGCTGGGACCGCGACCGGACGGGCATCCGGGGCTGACGGAGATGGGGCTGTGAGTTGCATACTAGAAGGATGATGAGTCGTATGAGCGGACGTGCATTGTTGGTGGCGGTGATGGGTGGTGCGGGCGTGATGGCGGGGGCGCAGATGCCGGCGTCGGCTTCGACGAGCCAGGTGTCGCAAGAAACCACGCAGGGCACGCAGGATGCAGGCCCGGGGCGGGGACGTACGACGGAGCTGATGGAGCCGACGATGAACGCGCTGCCGGCGACGTTGAGCACGCTGCGGGTGGACAAGTGGAAGGCTCCGAACCAGCTCAAGGACGCTACGCTGACTAACATCACGTCCATCAAGCGCGACCTGCAGGAAACGCTGCCTCCGCTGCTGAAGGCTGCCGATGCCGCGCCGGGTTCGGTAAGCGCGCTGCTCGTGGTGATGCAGAATGTGAACGCGCTTTATGACGTGATGCTGCGCGTAGGCGATGCGGCGGAGACCGCGGCTCCGCAGGCGCAGAGCGCGGATGTGGCGCAGAGTGTGAGCGGGCTGCTGGTGGCGCGGCGGGGGCGCGAAGAGATGATGCGGAAGGCAGTCTCCGGGCAGGAACAGAAGGTCGCTGACTTACAGAAGAGTCTGGATGCGCGGCCCGCGGTGGCTGCGGCTCCGCCTCCCTGCCCGCCCGCTGCTCCGGCGAAGAAAAAGGCTGCGGTGAAGAAGCCTGCGGCATCGCAGTAGCATTGAAAGTGAAGGCTCGCGATGGCATTGAAGACGACGTTTGACGTTGCCGAACACCTTACTGGCGGTGAGTCGATTGCGGCCTACCTAACGGCTGATAATGGCTTCCTGGAGGCGGATCACCACATCGGTTTGGATGAGGTTGCTTTGCAGGACGACCGGCGTTTGGAACGGGAACTTCACCGCACTAGCTTACAGGTGGCTTGGCATTTTCTGGCCGGGGATGGGTGGCGGTCACGGTGGTCGAGATGCCGCCGCGGGGCCGGAAGTCGCCCTTGACGATGGCCCACTGCGGGTCCGTGGCCTTCACGATATCGTTCAACACCTGATTGACGATGTTCTCCTGAAAGATGCCGAGATTGCGGTAGTGAAATAGGTACTCCTTCAGGCTCTTGAGCTCCAGGCAGTCCTTGCGGGGCATGTACCGGATGGTCAGGATGCCGAAGTCGGGCAGACCGGTTTTGGGGCAGATGCTGGTGAACTCGGGGTCGTCGATGAGGATCTCGTAGCCGGTAAACTGGTTCTCCCAGACGTCGATGGAGGGAAACTCGTGGTCCAGGCCGGAGGCGGCGTGGGTATCGGTATACCC
>CAXTRZ010000114.1:3026-7436 GCA_964246715.1 uncultured Acidobacteriaceae bacterium
TTTATTTTATCGTGCGTTGGCCTTGGCCAAAGGAAAGCCCCCACATCTCAAAGGCGAGATGTGGGGCATCCGGATGGCTAACCCGATAAGGGCGAGACTACGGCAAGCTGGGCAGGTGGAAGACCACGCCGGTGCTCACGCTCTTTAGAGGGTAGTTGTGGCTGCCGGTGCCGAAGGGGTCCAGCCCGCCGTAGCCGAACTCGGCCGCGCGAAAGTCCATGATGGGGAAGACCTTGATGTCGACTCCGGCGTAGATGTGGTACTCAAAGTTATTGCGGAGCAGGACGCCGGTGTTGCCGGTGAGCACGCCGTAGTTGGTCGCGCCCACGCCGGCTGCGCCTTCAAGGTAGGGCTTCAGGTACGGGAAGGGCGTGCGGATGACGGCGCGAACACCGCCGAGGCCGGAGTTGATGCGCGCGCCGGCGCCGTTTGAGGAGGCAAGCGCGCCGCGGTGGGTGGTGACGATGGAGCCGCGAAGATCAGCGCCGAGCCGGACCGGACCGAAGTCCTTAAAGTCGTAGTAGATGCCGCCGGTGCCGCCGAGAGGGTCGACGTTGTCGTTATACGAGACGCCGGTGGTGGTCACGGGCGAGCCGGAGATGCCGCTCATCCGCTGCACGGTGACGGTGCCGTAGAGGCCGAGTTGAGCCTGGGCAAGTGGGGCGAGCAGTGCCAAAGATAGGGCGGCGAACAGGGGAAACGCTTTGCGGATCATGTAGGGATAGTTTATCGCGGATGGCGCGGGGTGCGGCTGCTGCGGAGGCGATTTGACGCGGAAACACGAAGGCCCGGAACCATCTCCGGGCCTTCGTGTGTTGCGGTTGAGCAAAGGGGTTAGTTGCGGCGGCCAAGCGTGGGGCGGTCATCGCCCGACGTGCCGGAGGTCCCGGTGGAGTTGGGATTGTTCGGATCGTTGTTGCTTCCGCCGGCGCGGCGCAGCGTGGGCTTGTTGCCGCCGTTCTTGTCATTGATCTTGCGCTTGTTCTCAATGCGGGCGAGACGGCCTTTGACGTCGTCGAACTCGGAGGTGGTGACGATGTACTCCGGCCGCGCGGGCAGGATGGTGGCGATCTCTTCTTCCGACGAGGCGATGCGGTCCGGCGTCTGAGGATGGTCGGAGAAGGCCTTGGCCAGGGTGCCGGGCTTGTGCTTCTCCAGCGCATCCAGCTTCTCAAAGAGGGTAATGAAGGCCTGCGGATCGTAGCCGGCCTTGTACATGTACTGCACGCCCAGATAGTCCGCCTCTGCCTCTTCCATGCGGCTGAATTTGAGGAAGGTCATGGGGATGGCAAGCTGCGCGGCCTCATAGATGCCGTAGCCGGTCCAGGAGCCCTCCGTCATGATGATCAGCGGGATGGAGCCGATCTGCGCGTAGTTCATCTTGGTCTGCTGGCGGGCGGCGTGGTGCGCGACGACGTGCGAGATCTCATGCGCCATGACGCCGGCGAGTTCGGCCTCTTCATCGCAGTTCATGATCAGACCGGAGTTGACATAGAAGAAGCCGCCGGGCAGCGCAAATGCGTTGACCTCGTCGGAATCGATCACCTTGATGGTGAAGGGAACGCGGGCGTCGGAGTTCTTGACCAGGTTCTGGCCAATGCGATTGACGTACTCGACGATGACGGGGTCGGTGATGAGGTGCGCGGACTTCTCCACCTCCATGGAGTACTGCTTGCCTACGCCGATCTCCCAATTGGTGGAGTACCAGTTGCCCAGGCCCCGCCCGCCGATGTTGCGCGTTCCGATGGCGTCGACATCGTCCTCACTTCCCTTCTTGATGTTCGTCTTCAGGTCCTCGCCGGGCGAAGGGATGGAGTCGGTCTGCTTCTTGGCGTCAGCAGCGGCTTTCTTGGCGTCGGCGGGCGTGGTGCTGGGTGAAGGCTGGGGCAGCGGCTTGGGCGCGCCGGAGGGATTCTCAACCGGCGGCGTCGTGGTGCTGGGAACCGTGGGAGGCGTCGTCTGAGGATTCTGCGCGGGAGTGGTGGTCGTCTGACCAAGCGCGGCGATGGGAAGGGTAAGAAGGGCGGCCAAGCCGAGTTGAGGAAGATGACGCATGGGAGAACTCCTGTTCAGGCTTACAGGTTCAGCTTTCGGGACTTCCTTGTCCTAAGTTCCGGGCGAACGAGCCGCTCCTGCCAAACGCAGCTTTACATCATCTTAGACGCACTTTGTTGACGAAAGTAGCACGGGTTCGGATCGTCGTTTGATCCGACGCAGATCAGGCGGCGCAAGCGGTTCGGCTCCGGTTTCAGGACGAATGAGGGCGCGCTGCTCGGTGGGGTCAGGCGTAAGCTCGCGGCAGACGATGGCAAGGGTCAGGGCGGGAGTGGCGGCGGCCAGAGCGAGTTGGATCGCCGGGGTCGTCGTTTGCGTCAGGGCGAAGCCAACCAGGTTCGTTCCCACGGCCAGGAAGAGCAGCAGCAGCGGACGGTCTGCGGTCGGGTCGCTCGTATACGGCATTCGGCTCCAAAGATACAGGAACGGCAGCAGCGCCAGCGTGTAATGGTGCCACCAGCTGATGGGCGAGACCGCGATGCCGAGGAGGACTGTGAGGATAAGGTCGCGTGTCAGGTCGCGCCGGATGCGGTGTTGCCAAAGGCGCACCAGCATCGCCGCGTAGATCACCAGAGAGACAGCACGGGCAGCAAGGCGGGCGTACACCGGGACAACGGCCGGCGCATCCGGCCAGCGGGGGACGTAGCCAAGGAAGAGCTCCTGCACCCACGCCGCGACCGAGGCGTTCGCGCTGACCGGCACCCCGGAGGAGATGCGCGGGAGAACCTGGCGAAAGAACTCCAGATAAAGCGACCACCGTGGCCGCCCGCCGCAAGCGACGAGAACACCACCAGCCCGGCCATCCACGCGACGTACGCCCCCAGCCAACGCCAGCGGCGATGGAAGACGAGCACCGGCAGCGCCGTCAGCGGGGTCAGCTTGATCAGCGTGGCGGCGGCGAAGGTTAGGGCGGAGGCGGAGTCACGGCCTCGCCGCAGCAGCCAGACGCCCGCTGTCAGCAGCAGGAGGATCAGCGGACCCACCTGCCCGACAAAGAGACCATCGTCAAACGGCGCGTAGGAGAAGACCCCCACCCCAAGGATCAGCGCCAGTCGCAGGTCGAGCCGCACGCCACCCAGATCCAGCGCGAGCAGCACCGCGGCCGCCAGCAACGCCGCCGAGAGCGCCTCCCACGCCGCCAGCGCGGAGGAGAACGGAAGCAGCGCCAGCGGCTTGACCAGTACCGGCAACAGCGGCGGGTAGAGCAGCGGCGTCGCCCAGGGAAGGTGCTCGCGCTCCGCCTCCGCGTGCAGGATGGAGGTCGCGGGCGACTCCGCGTTTAGCGAGGCGCGGCCGTCCGGGGTGAGCGGCAGCACGTACAGGTCGTGCGCGGGCGTCTCCGGCAGCACCTTGGCCGCCAGGTAGTAGGCGCTGAAGTCGAAGCCGCGGTACGGCGAGGGCGGCTTCATGGAGCGCAGCCAGTGCCCCGCCTGCGCGATGACAAAGCAGACGAGCAGTACCCGCGCCAGCCCGGTGTGCTTGCGGCTCATCCCGCGAACGCCCCAGAGCAGTTGCAGAAAGGCTGCGCACGCCAGCAGCAGACTGGCGAGGAAGCCCACGTTTCCGCTGAGGACAGGACGATGCGCAAGGGTATTTCCGGCGGCGATGACCAGCATCGCGCCCCAGAGGAGATACCACAAGAGCTGCGGACGAACCCGCATCATGCTCACATCATCGGTTGGCTGCAGGAAAAACTTCTATCCCACGGAAAGGGCACATGGAATGGCCGCGGGCAGGCTTACCAGGTGTTGTAGGTGGTGCCTTCAGTCGAGACATCCTGCGCCCCGGAGTGAACGTCGTCGATGCCGGACTGTGTCTCGTCGACCGTCGTCAGCGTACTTCCCTGGTCGAAGATCCACGTGTCCGCGCGATGAGTGAAAGGGTCCACCGGCATGACCTTCAAGTAGCCGGATTGGATGAGGTCGTCCCCGCTCTGCGGCGCCTTCTGCTTGTCATACGTGAAGGAGTCGATGGCAATTCGCATGGTGTGCAAGTCCTCGCGGAGCACTGCCTCCCGCGCACGCTTAATGCTGGCCACGTAGGACGGAATCGCGAAGCTGGCCAGGATGCCGATGATCGTCATAACGATCATCAGCTCGATCAACGTAAAGCCGGAGGAACGGTTCTCCGTTGTTTGTTCTCCGTTCTCCGTTGCATGCGCCAAGCGGACGCACGAAACCGCGTTTCCCCGCGAGATCACGGGAGACGGAGAACGGACAGCGGAGAACACCCCCGGAATGGCGGACGTCCTCCGCCTCGCCAAGGAAGCCTTCCGCGAAGCCCGCAACTACGCCAACGACGTCCTCATCGTCGACACCGCCGGCCGCCTCGGCATCGACGAGCAGCTCATGGACG
>CAXTRZ010000115.1:0-7403 GCA_964246715.1 uncultured Acidobacteriaceae bacterium
GTGGTGATTCCGGATGTGTGCGGTCTGATACGGAGCGGCGGCATGGGTATAAGCGTAAAAGAGGCCGCTGTTGTCAGCGGCGTCACTATACGAACCTGCGATTTCCGCCAAGCACGCTGGCACGGTCGTTGGGATGTTTCCGCCGCAAGAGTTATTTGTCAGCGTGATGTGATCCGCGAAGATTGAGGCAAATCCTCCAGCCGAAGATCCCTCCCAGGTCATGGTGCTGTTGATTACGCTGAAGCCATCGTAGGGAGCGGCGGTGGCCGTGCCGTTCGATGTTGGAAACCCCCCCACGCAAAAGTCTTCAGCACTCGCGCTAGGGTAAGGGTCGCAGTGAACTTGATTGATGATTGTCCCTGATCCAGCACAAGCGTTGAACGAGATGCCGTTCCCCGCCGCGTGCCCTTGATTGACGCGCGGATCGGTTGTCCAGCCATAGCCGAAGATATTGATCTGGTTCATGCTGACGTTCGATGGGCAGTGACCTCCGATGCCCTGAAAACCGGTGCTGAGAAGGTTCAGGTTGCTGAAGGTAAAGCCATCCGCGCCGCTAGCATTGATTGCGTTCGCGGCGGTGTTGGTAAAGGCAACACTTCTCACCACGGCATTGGAGTTGTAGTGGCTTGAATCTGGCGAGTTGAGGTCCAGGAGGTACTCCGAAAAGGGCCCCAGCGCTGAAGCGCAGGACGCATCCGGCGCGCACCCTCCGGAGATGGTCAGGTTCTGGAGCGTGAAGTCATGAGCCACGGTTCCGGCGGCGGCGTTCATGGCCAGGATGGGCGGCATCGGGATGGTGAAGACGCCGCCCGTGCCTGAGGAAGCGCTGGGCGCTACGGTGGTAGCTATGGTGAAGGTGGTTGATGTGGGAGAAGTGAACACAGGATTATTCTGTCCGGTCCTCGTGCCAGTGAGCGGGCCGCCAGAGAAGAGGTAGTTGTCCACGCCCTCAGCGGTGTAGCCGTAGACGTAGATCAGAGAGCACGCCGAGCCAGTCGTGATGGCGCAGTAGTAGTTGCTGATTTGCGGGAGTACAGGATCGGTGGTGGTGACAGTCAGCACGCCAGAGGCGTAAGACCAAGAGGCGATGGGGAACTGCATCCCGCCGCAGCCCAGAATCGTCGTCACGCCCTGCCCTTGGCCGCTGATCGTCTTGTTACTCGGAAGCAGCAGCGGAGCCACGCAGCCGACCTTGTATGTGCCCGCAGGAATCACCACGCTTCCGGACTGGTTGAAGACGCTTTGAAGGCAGCTCGTTGCGTCGGTGACTCCAGAAGCATCGCAGCTAACCATGCCCGCGCCAACATCGTTCCTGACTCCGGCCGCGCCGCTGCCGCCGCCGGAAACGCCCACGACGCGGGTGCCGTTTTGACCGAGAGCGACCGCTGAGAAGAGAAGGAAGGCGATCAGGGAGCGGATGAGCATAGCTAATTTCCTCTTCTGGTGTAGTTGAACTTTACCGCAGTGGTGCCGTCTCCGGCCGTGTAGGTAAGGATATCGATGTGATAATGTACTAGCGGTTGGTACTCGACGGAGGATGCACCGGCGGTGGTGCAGTCCCAGACTTGGGAGGTGGAGGGGTCTCCGGAGTGGGCGCCGAGATCGACGCCCTGCGAGAGTTGCCGGCGGGCCTCCTCCAGGCGCTCCCGCGCCGTGCGGAGCGAGATCTCCGGGTACACGCCCAGAGCGAGCAGCTTCTCCTTGCCGACGAAGCGGTACTTGTAACGCCAGTATCGGCCGCCGTTGGGCTCGACCTGCAGTAAGAGGCCGCGACCGTCGTAGAGCCGCTGCTTGGCGGATCCGGGCTTCAACGCGCGGATCGCGGTATCGGTAAGGGGCATTGAACCTCTGGAGAGTGAGGTGCAGCGGCTGTCGAATGGGAAAGCCAGATACCCCAACCTCCCGCCGTGATACCCCCGGCATTCGGCAGATGTCAATGGACTTTGGCAGACCGCCATAGACTTCAAAGTATGAAGAACCCCGCCTGCTAGCGGGGTTTGTGAACGTCCGAGACCTCTGTAGAAGCGGAAATGGTGGAGTTGAGCGGGATCGAACCGCTGACCTCCTCGTTGCGAACGAGGCGCTCTCCCAACTGAGCTACAACCCCACACCGGGCTCAAGACCATGGATAGCCGAGCCTCTCCACTATAGCAGGGGACGGATGGGGACTCAACCTTGAGGGTCAGGCAGGCAACAAAGACAAAGGACGACCACGGAGGACACCAAGGAACACGGAGACTCCCAGGGCAAGGCGCGGGTCTACCTGGGAGTGACGGTGCCCTGCACGTCGGTTCCGGCGGCGAGAGGCTTTTCCACGGTGTGCCAGACGACGCCTTCTTTATCGGCCATGACAGAGGTGACGGAAATCTCCAGCCGGGTGCCGGTGCGGGTGACAGCCTCTAGGATGCCGGTGTCGCCGGGGGTGAAAGAGGTCTTGTCCAGTGCCATGAGCCAGGTGCCGACGAGGCCGGTTTGCGATTCGAGGCGGATGTCCGTGACGACAGCGGTGAAGGTGCCTGGAGAGCTGAAGCCCGAGAGATAGGGATCAATGGGGGTCATAAGGCGGCCTTCATCGCGGAGGTGAAGCGGTCCATCTCCCACGTGCTGCCGACCATGAAGGCGGTGCGCTGGTGGATCTTCTCGGGTTGAATCTCCAGGATGCGGCCGGCGCCGCTTGAGGCTTGGCCGCCGGCCTGCTCGGCGATCATGGCGAGGGGATTCGCCTCATACAAGAGCCGAAGTTTGCCTCCGGGCTGCTTCTTGGTGGGCGGGTACAGAAAGACGCCGCCCTTGAGCAGGGTGCGGTGGAAGTCGGCGACGAGCGAGCCGATGTACCGCGAGCTGTAGCCCTCCGCCCGTAGCCCGGCGACGTACTCCTCGTAGCCGGCAGGCCAGGTGGAGGCGTTGGCCTCATTGACGCTGTAGTAAGGGCCCTTATCCGGCATCACCATGCGCTCCTGCGTCAGCACGAAGGCGCCGATAGCAGGGTCCAGCGTAAAACCGTGGACGCCCTGGCCGGCGGTGTACACCAACACCGTGCTTGGCCCATAGACGACATAGCCTGCGGCAACCTGCTTCGTTCCCGGCTGCAGAATGGAGGCGTTCATGTCGCCGTCCCCCGCCGCGAGACGACGGTGCACGCTGAAGATGGTACCGACGTTGACGTTGACGTCGATATTGGAAGACCCGTCGAGAGGGTCGAAGACGATGATGTACTTCCCTTTTTCCAGCGGGCGTTCCTCAAAGGTGACAGGATCTTCGTCTTCTTCGCTGACCAATGCACCCACGCTTGACCGTGCGCCGAGCGAGTCCATCAGAGCCACATTGGCAAAGACATCGAGCTTCTGCTGCTGCTCCCCCTGCACATTCTCCGCACCCGCGGCGCCGTAGACGTCGCCGAGCCCGGCGGAGCGAATCTTGGCTTCAATCATCTTGGTGGCGAGGGTGAGGCCGCTCATCAGCCAGCCGAGGGTAACGCCTTCTTCCGAGAGCTCCGGGAACTGCCGCGAGATATGCTGCTGAACAGTGATGATCTTGGCCATGGGGACATGGTAATGCAGTTGTCCGTGATCCGTTCTCAGTTCTCAGCCGTCCGTTCTCAGTTCTCCGAGGTCCGTGCGGGCTTCCGGCGGCGGAGGATGAGCACGATGCCCGCGGCGGTGGCGCTGGGCAGCGCGAGCGTCAGCAGGCCGCGCTGGTAGGCGCCGGGCAGGGCGCGGGCGCGGCCCATCCAGTACGGACCCAGGAAGCCACCGCCGATGCCGATGCCGGTGATCGCCGCGTAGCCGATGGCGGAGGCGCGGCCGGTCAGAAATGTCGATGGCAGCGTCAGCACCGGCCCCTGCGCGGCGTTGTACCCGATGACGGTCAGCGCGAAGGCGGGAATGGCGATGAGCGGCACGCGGGTAAGCCCGCCCACGACGAAGCCCGCGGCCATCAGCAGACAGGGGAGGGCGATGTGCCAGGTGCGGTCTGGATTTTGCTTCAGGCTGCGGTCGGAGTGCTGGGCGACGAGGAGCATGGCAATGGCGCCGAGGAGGCCCATCTCCGCGATGAGCGCACCGACCTGGCCGATGGTCCAGTGGGTGAGCTCCTGCAGGATGACGGGCGCGGAGAAGGCCCAGCCGTAGAGCACGGTGAGGATGCAGAGAAAAAACGCGCCGATCAGCAGGATGCGGGGATCGGAGAGCACGACGCGGACGTCTCGCCAGGCGTGAGCGCTGGCCCCGGTTGAACCCGTGGAGGCTGACTGCAGCCTCCCCACAAGCCACGTCCGCTCCGGCATGGTCAGCCATGCGGCTTCCGCGGGCGAGTCCGGAAGGTAGAGATAAAACACAGCCGCAAGCACCAGCGGCGGTAGGCCCTCCACCAGGAAGAGCCACTGCCAGCCCGCAAGCGAGAGCCTGCCGTTCAAACCAAGCAGGCTGCCGGCGAGCGAGCCCATGACGGTCGAGCTCAAAGGCAGGGCGATGTAGAAGCGGCTGATGACGCGGGCGCGGTACTCGGGCGGAAACCACTCGGTCAGGTAGTAGACAACGCCAGGGAAGAAACCGGCCTCCGCCATGCCAAGCAGGAAGCGCATGACATAAAACTGCGTGGGCGTCCGGACGAACATCATCCCCATGGCCAGCAGGCCCCACGTCAGCATGATGCGCGCCAGCCAGCGGCGCGCGCCGAAGCGGACGAGCAGCAGGTTTGACGGGATCTCGCATAGCGCATAGCTGACAAAGAAGAGGCCCGCGCCGAGCCCGTATATCGACGCGGAGAAGTGGAGATCGCGGTTCATGGAGATGGAGGCGAAGCTGATGTTTACGCGGTCCATGTACGCCGCGCCGTAGCCGAAGGCGATCATCGGGACCAGACGCAAGGAGGCCTTGCGCTGCGCCGATCGCCCCACCTCTTCCGCGGCATCCGTCATGATCATTTACGCAGACGATATCATGCTTCTTTACGCTGGGCGGGAGAGCATTTACCCTTACGGCTAGCCCTTCCCGCAATGTTTCCAGGTACAACAGGAGATACGCATGTCTGCCAAGGTCACAACCCGTCACGTCGTTACAGTTCTTGAGGTCAGCGGCCGCATCACCATGGGCGAAGGTGGGCCGGTGCTGCGCGAGGCCATTCTGGAAGCGCTGAAGGCGGGCGCGAAGAATCTGATCCTGGACCTGGGCGGCGTGTCGTACATGGACTCCACCGGCGTGGGCGAGCTGACCGGCGCATATACCTCCGCGAAGAACCACAAGTGCGAGCTGAAGCTGCTGAACCTGACGCGGAAGATCGACGACCTGATGCAGATCACGAAGCTGTCCACAATCTTCGATATCTACACCGATGAGAAGGAAGCCATCTCTTCGTTCAAGAACAGCTAGCAACGCAAAGAATAGCTGGACCGGCACACAAGCAATAAGGCCTTGCACTCTCCCGAGGGAGCTTCCCTTCCTATGAGCAGCCTAAAATGAGCAGCCTAAAATGAGCAGCCTGAAACTGCATACGCGGCACGTCGTCACGGTCCTGGAGGTAAGCGGGCGCTTCAGCATCGGGGAGAGCGGAGCGGCGCTGCATCAGGCCGTGCAACAGGCGCTCAAAGACGGCGCGATCAACTTGATCCTGGACCTGCAGCATGTGTCGTACATGGATTCGACCGGCGTGGGCGAGCTGGTGGCGGCGCAGAAGCTGGCGCGCAGCCGTGGGGCGGAGTTCAAGCTGCTTCATCCCAACCCAAGAGTGGAAGACCTGCTGCAGATTACGGGGCTCGCGGCTACGATGGACATCTACCGGAATGAGAACCAGGCGGTTACATCTTTCCGGACGTAGAGACGGACGGAGCAGGCGTGATGCTCGCTTATAAGCATTGACTGAAGATGCTGAAGGCTGGAGGCGAAAGCCCGGCGAAGAAGCGCAAGATGATTCGCTGTTGAAGGGGCGGGCTTACGCCCTTCTAATCTTTAGAATACTGCCGGAGCATTTCGCGCTGCGGCTTGAGTGAGCTTCTTTTGCGCCTCTAGAAAACGCCGGACGCGGTCCAACGAGCGCGCCTTCCCAAAAACGACCAGGCTTTCCAGCAGCGGCGGGCTGGTCGTGCTGCCGGTCAGGATGGTGCGGAGCAGCATGAAGTTCTCCTTGACGCTCCACTCCTTGGCGGTGCCCACCGCGCGTAAGGCGGCATCCAGCGCTTCGGTATTCCAGTCCGCAGCTTCGAGCGCTGCAAGCTGATCGACGGTGAAAGCGAGCGTCTCTTCCAGCATGCGCTTCTTCGGTATAAAGACCTCACGCGAAGGCACGACGTCATCTTTCAGGAAGAAGTCGGCGAGATCGCCGAATTGGCCGAGCGTCTCTATGCGGGTCTGCACCAGCGGCGCAATGCGGCTGAGATAGTCATCGGAGAGGATGGAGGCGCGGAGCTTTTCATAAAATTCGCCAGCGGAGAGCTTGCGGATGTATTCGCCGTTAAGCCACTTCAGCTTAACGAGGTCAAAGACCGGCCCACCCAGGGAGATCTTCTCAAAGTCAAACTGCGCGAGCATCTTGGGCAGGTCGAAGATCTCAGCGGTATCGTTCTTCTCCGTGGGCGCGGGCATGCCGCCGCCCATCAATCCCAGAAAGTTGAGCATCGCATTCGGCAAAAAACCGGACTGCCTGTAGTAGATCAGCGATACCGGGTTCTTGCGCTTGGAGATCTTGCTCTTATCCAGATTGCGCAGCAGCGGCATATGCCAGAACTTCGGCAGCTCCCAACCAAACGCCTTGTACAGCAGCACGTGCTTGGGCGTGGAGCTGATCCACTCTTCCGCGCGGATCACGTCGGTGATACGCATCAAGTGGTCATCGACGACGTTGGCCAGGTGGTATGTGGGAAAGCCGTCGGACTTCATCAGCACCTGGTCGTCCACATTGTTGTGCGAGAACGTGATGGCGCCGCGCAGCTCGTCGCGGAAGCTGGTCTCACCTTCGACCGGAACCTTCAGCCGAATGACATACGGCCGGCCCTCAGCCTCAAAGGCGGCGATCTGCTCCGGCGTCAGCTCACGGTGCGCGCCGTTATACCGCGGAGGCAGCTTGGCGGCAAGCTGCGACTTCCGCATCGCCTCCAGCTCTTCGGCAGTCTCGAAGGACCTATACGCGGTGCCGTTATCAAGCAGAAGCTGAACGTGCTCGCGATAGATCTCGGTGCGCTCAGACTGGCGATACGGCCCATACGGACCGCCGGTGTCTGGCCCTTCATCCCACGTTATGCCGAGCCAGCGGAGAGAGTCGAAGATCTCCTGCTCGGAGGTGGCGACAAAGCGCGTGCGGTCGGTGTCCTCAATCCGCAGCACGAACTGGCCGCCGCGCTGCTTGGCGTAGAGATAGTTCAGCAGCCCGATATAGGCGGTGCCGACATGGGGGTCGCCGGTGGGGGATGG
>CAXTRZ010000116.1:0-5460 GCA_964246715.1 uncultured Acidobacteriaceae bacterium
ATCCGCAGGCGAGCGCCCCGAGAAAGAAGACAAGCAGTGCGGTTCTCACTGATTTGGACTCAATCAACTTGCGGAGTAATAGGACGTCAAGAATGAAGCGAAGCATAATCTCACGCGCCTCCTGCTACCTTGGCAATGGATGCCACTGTACCGCCGACTTTGACCACGCCGTCTGCCATGCCAGCCGCCCCGCCAAAGATGGCCTGCGTCATGCTCGGAATGAACAGCATATTAATGATGAAAGCGACGAAGACCATTAAGCAAGGGATCAAATTCGCAATCCACATATCCATCGAATAGTTGCCGTTGAAGGTCTGCTGAAGGAATCCATTCATGAATCCAGCCCACACATAGATGAAGGCGGAAGCAACAGCGCGAATCATGGCGAAGCTGATAAGCACATCGAGGAAGTGGAAGAACTTCGATTTGAAGGTCTGTGTCATGAGCAACGGCACAAAGACAGGACCGAAGAGCGCAGTCACACCGTAGAGGATGAAGGCGCTGCAATTAATGACAAACAAAATGGCGGAGGCGAGTCCAAGCATGATCTGGACAAGCACATAGCAAAGGATCTGAACGGGCGCGGTCAAAGAGGGCATGGATGTTCCGTCGCCAGCCGTCTTCAGAAGCTGCAAAAGCTGATCCAGGGAATGCTGGTCGAACGCCGCGACCATCGCCTGAGCGATGTAAGAAAAGAAGTGATTGATGCCGAAGCTCGCGCCGGGAAACGGATTCACCCAATAGTTCAGCAGCAAACTGCACACAATCAGTTTGAGCAGGAAGTGGGTAAGGTCGCCTGCCCGCACGGGATGGTGATGCAGCCGGAAGGTCATCGTACTGGTGTTCCAGTTGATGACCATGTTCACAAGGGTGAAGAGAGAGATGCAGCTCAGCTCCGTCCAACCGAACTGAGTCAACGCGCCGCCATTCTGCGTGGTGAGGTTGGTCAGGTTGTTGGTGAACTGGTAGAGCCAGTCCATGCCCGACGATGCGGACGGCAGTGCTTGTGCGAGAACGGCGATGCTCATATCGGTCTCCGGTGAAATCAGGGGATATAGCTCTTCCAGGTCTTGCCTTCGTTACCAGCGGCAGAATTATGCCGCTTCTTGTCCTGCTCTACCTTCTTGCGAAACGCTTCATCTTCCTTGTTGCGCTCCTCGGCATCGTGCTGTTGCTGTTGAAGGATGGCGGCGGCCTTGTGAGCCTCGTGACTCTGGTAAATCACGGCGCTGCCGATGGCCGTCAGCGCCGCAAGGATCGCGAGCAGTATCTTGGTGTTGATCGCTTTCAGCATCGCGTCTCCGAATCAGGGAAGATAGGTCTGCCAGGTATTACTCTCGTTCGCCGCACTCACGTTATTCGCAGACCGCTGCTGTTGTACGAAGGCGGCTGTATTAAGGTCTTCGACAGCGGCATTTCGACGCTCCATATTGGCAACCGTCATCTGCGAAGCGAGACAGGCATGAAGTGTGCCCTGCGATTGCATCTCCGCCAATCGCTGTGCCTCGGCTGCGTTGAGGAGATTGAGTTGCTGCACTTCGCTATTCGTGGAGTCAGAGCCGTCAAAATGCTGCGAGAGTAGCTAGTTGTTCTCTGTTGCGTTCTGAGTTCTCGCCGCACGGTACTGGCCCACGGCGGTAAGGCAGTCGGGAGAAACGGAATCGGCCGTCTCGATCATCGCTAGTTGCGAGGTGCGCGAGCTACCGAGGGACTGGCCGGCAAGGTAAGTAGGTGTACCACCGTTCATCGTGACGGTGGCTGCTTTCCACGCCGTGCTCGACGCACTCGGTGAGTTGGTGTTGAGCGCGATGCTCATTCCCGCCGTCTCACCGAACATATTGGCGACATTGACATTTTCAAGAGCGTGAAGCGTCGTCTGCCACTGCTGCTTGGCCGAAAAATGTGTGATGTTGTTCTTTAGCATGTTGTATTGCGACTGAAGAGTGGTGAGTTGCGAAACGAGGCTGGCGTAGCTGGTCGGGTCGAAGACAATATCCCCGATGCCGAAGAGCGCAAAGCTCGGGGTTGCAGTAAGCAACAATGCCGCGCCTGCACCAATGAGCCACTTGCGGCGGTTAGTCAGCATGACTTTCATAAAACCTCCTGAGGTTGGGTTGAACTACATGCATTGCGGGCAGGTCGGATCGAGCCTGTCCAGGGGAAAGCCGTGGATGTGAGTCGCGTTGGCAACCTCCTCCGTTGCCGTGAGGTAAATCCATGCGAGAGCATTCCGCCCGGTACTCGTCCCAACGAGGAGGAGAGCGAGCACAATAGCAGCGATGATTCCAGAGAGCTGGTAAAAGCGATGGGCAGGAATCGTCTGCATGGCGTTACTCCTCCTCTGCAAGCTGGCTGGCAATCTGCGGAATCATTTCGACCCACTCTGGTCCCGTCCGCTCGATCGCTTCGGCGATGGTGTATCCATGTTCCGCAAGCCAATCGGCACGATTGAGGACAAGTGCAACTGCGGCTTTCTCGCCGGTGGACTGCACGGCCCAGGCATCATGACCGCCGCGCTGGGCATCCTGCGCTTTGCGCAACAGATGGTCGTATCTTGGATTGCTCTCGCACATACAATTACCTCGGAAGGCGTTCACATAGTGGGGTCGACGCGATGCTCCGCGTAGGACGGGATGAGGATGTCGCGCCCAACGTATACGCGGGCACGGGAACCCTCCTTGAGCGTGATGACAGGCAGGCGATTCAGGAAGTGGTTCAACACCTGCTCACCCTCGGTGGCCGATTGCTCGGAGATCCCGCTGCGTATCTGGGACGACGCTGTAAGCACACTTCCGTTGTTGCCGATCTGCGCCAAACCACCTAAGCCGCCCACGGCAGCCGCCGCGCCGAAGGCCATCAGATAGCCGTGGTCTACCTTCGTTGCAAGTCCGGTCGTGCCAAGTGGGTCAAGGCCGATGTACTTATCGAAGTCCAGTGAAAAGCCATCGGGGCAAACGGCACGATGGAAGGTCACAAACATCTTTCGCTGCTGCGCATTGCCGACGCTCTGCACCGTACCGATTAAGTGTGTGCCTTGAGGCATGAGAAGTTGCTGATGGTCGTGCGAGTAGTAGTCGGTGGTGAGCATGACTAGGATCGGGCCGCTCAACCCACCGTCGATGTGGTTGGTGACAACCCCTTCAAAGACCGTGCCCTCAAAGACGCGATAGAGACGGCCTTGATAGTTGTCGAAGTCGTATCCAGCCATCGTGTCGGTCTTGGAAACAGCTTTGGCCTGTTGCGCGGAGGGTACTTGCATAACACCGGACTTGTCGCTCGCGCCACTGGGAGATGAACTGCTTGGAACTTCCGCGACCGCCTGGGGATGCGCCTCCTCACGTTCGCCCAATACAGCCGTTACCGTCTGCGACGGGACGGCGGCACCGGCACCGGCACCGGGCGCTGCGCCGACGTGGGCGAAGTCGATAGCGACCGTATCGCTATTGATAGCGTCCTGCGCTTGTTTTTCCTTCGCTAACTGTTTTTGCTTGGCCTCTGCCTGAGCCTGCGAGATGTTCGAGGTGTGTGGCGGTGCATTCGGGCTATTGCCATAGATCGCGTCGCGCTGGGCCGCCGTCATCGGCTGTGTACCAGCGGCCTCTGGGCCGGGGACACTCTGTTCGGCCTGGAGCTGCTGCATCGCAGCGGCCAACTCCTGCTGATGTTGGCGCTCTTCCGCGTCTCGCTGAGCCTGCACCTGCTGCTGCGTCGAAAAACTGTTTACCTGTTGGGCATTCGGCGAAGCAGGACGCATGGTCATTGCGCTTGCTGGGGCTGCTTTCTTGTTGCCGCTCAACAGGCTTGACACATTGGCGACGCCGATCAGGGCAATGATGACAACGAGGACTACCACCACGGGCATACCCTTCTTGAGTGGCGACTTCGCTTCCGGCTGGTCGGGGACAGTGGCGGGCGGATTCTGGTTTGGCTCGGTCATGGCTAGTTCGCCCCTCCCACGCGGTGAAACTCGACCTTCTGTTTACCGATGGCGAGATAGCCGTTGTCCAACTGCTTGGGCACGGTGTAAAGGCCATTGCTGAAATCGAAGTTGATGAGCGAGCCTTTCTTGTCCTTCACCTCATAGAGCGCGGGAGTCTCTTGGAACTGGCCGCGCAGGTACGTAAACTTGTCATCGCGCCATATCTGCTGAAGGCCAAGAGCCTTACCCTTCGATTGATCCCAGGTGTAGTCGAAGTGGAGGTTGCCGGGATACTGGCTCCGATACTGCTCGGCCTTCGTCTCCTCGGCTTTCAGCTCCGCTACCTGGGCTGCTTTGGCAGCAGCCGCCTCCTGCTTTGCCTTGTCCAACTCGGCTGCAGGCACGAAGACTGGAAGCTGTGTCAGCCGATCCTTGGCCGCCTGATCGCCGGGAGCGATGAACACTTTGGAATCGAAGTGGGCATCCTGCTCACTGGATATTTCATGGAGCTGCAAGGTGTACTCGTTGCCGTGATCGGAGACGATGTGAATGTCCGTCGATCCATTCGCAACCTTGGGCTTGACGCTGATGAACCGGCTGGCGACATGACCACCGTCAAAGACCCAATCCACCGTGTCACCAGCGAAGACGTTGGCGACCTTCTCCTCGGCAGGAAGAACAATCAGTGTCGATTGCAGCAAGCCGGCGCGAATCACAGGAGGCGTGTCCGCCTCCGACACGGTGACGGTACGAGGCGCATTCGGCGGCATGGCATTGAGCAGAGGCCAGCGCTAGTCCGGCGGAGACGACGATGGGGATAAGTGGTTTCATGGCACTGGCCTTTCTTCGGTTGGGTTGGTTACACGGCCTCTCCCTTGGCAAAGCGATCGATGCCCTCGGTGAGTCCATACTTTTCGATCAGCTTCGACCGGCGCGCACGGTCCTTCGGCTTCGTGGAGAACGTAGCGTAGCTGCGCTTGTCGAGGTTCAACGTGATGACTTTGGTGATGCCGTCGCGTCGCATGTACAGCGCCTCGCGGTCCTGCAAACTCTCGAATAGCGCGATCTGCTGCTCGTTCATCTTGAACAGCTCGGCATACCGCTTCCGATTGAAGGTCGCGTCCTTCAGGAACAGGAACGATGTGCAGGAGTTCACGATGCTGTCGGCATTGGCACCTAGGTCGTCGGCGGACTGGCCAATCATGGTGACGCCGCCAAGGTTCTTGCGAACGGTCTTGATGGAAGCAAGAGCACCATCAAGGAGCTGCTTGTTCTTCATCGAAGAGAAGATCTCTTCGATGAGGATGTGCTTGGGAACGCCGAGATTGATGGGGTTGTAGAGTACATCGTTGATGCGCCGGAGAAGCCATACCATCAGCGGTTCAATCAGGTCGGCGTACTGTTCGTTGTTCACGCCCTGGAAGTCGAAGCATTGCAGGCGCGAGAGCGAGAGACTGTCTTCGACGTTGTCGAAGACGGCGTTGTAGATGCCATTGCCAACCCACTTCGACAGATAACGGTCGAGTTTCTTTGGCAGAAAC
>CAXTRZ010000116.1:5470-7363 GCA_964246715.1 uncultured Acidobacteriaceae bacterium
ATCCTGCACGGCTTTGTGGATCACGTCATCGTCTTCCGGCTCCAGCTCTGCGCCGCCGTTGGTGAGCAGGAGTTTGATAAACGAGTAGAGAAACTTGATATTGCTTTCGGTCGGCTCCAGAGCAAACGGATTCACCCGTGGGCCGTCTTTGCCCACGCGATCAACCTTGCCACCGTACAACTCCACCACACTTTCGTAGCTGCCACCGATGTCGAAGATGTAGGTAAAACCGCCGTATTTCTGCTCCAGTGCGACGGTGGCGTTACCCACCACGCTTTTGCCCGACCCCGTGGGACCGATGATGAGCATGACCCGCACGCCATCCACATACACATCCTGAAAGAACGGCGTCCGGGTACGGGTCTCGAAGATATTGAGGTACTCGTTGTCGAGGTCTTCCGAGTGAGGATGACCGATGTGCGGAGCGAACACAGAGGAAAGCCGCGCATGGTGATCCTCCGCGAGCCACAGCGGAAAGACATTGAACTTGTGATTGCCGGGAAACATCGCATAGAAAGCGGACAGGTTGCCAAGCGTCTCCTCCATCACCTGCGCTCGGGCATCGACGAAGATGCGATGCACGGCGGGGACGGTGTTGCGAAGCTGCTCGGGGCTTCGGGCTGCCAGCAGTAAACGTAAGGAGTATTCGCCCTGGGCCTTCTTATCGAGCGACCGGATAACTTCGCTCAGGTCATCGACATTGTTGTTGGCAGCCTTCGCGCCCGCGCCGGTTTCAAGCGATGCGGTGTCGCGCCCGCTCATCACGCGCGTCAGTACACCGACCTTGAAAAAGGAGATGAACTTCTCTTGCGCGTCGATCTCGCTGCGGGCGGAGGATGTAGGCTTCACCCTCCATGTCGAGCACAGGACACTATCGCAATCGAGCCTCAGCAGACCGGAGAAGAGGCACGGCCTCGAAGCCTCCGGTGTCGTCTTCAGCGAAAACATCTGCACATGGCGCGTGCCGACTTGGAGGTAATCACTATGCCACGCAATCGGAGTCTTCACGATCTGCCGGTCCACGCCAGTATCGTTGCGGAGTTGGTCACGCTCTGCCCATTCTTCAAGGTTGAACAGATAGCTGAAGAACTGGAAGGTTTCGTCCTTACCAAGGAGCCGCAATCCAATGGCGCTGCCAAGATGGCTCTGAAGGATGGTTGCGGTCTTCTCAAGGTCCGCAAGCATCCGGGATGTGTCCGCGGCATTCTCTTGCGGTTTGCGCTCGAACGGCTTCACCTTCGACGGCTCCAGTGTGAGGCACCAGTGCAGGTCGATACGGCGGAAGGCCGCCGTGTTCTCAAGGAATGTGAGACGGTCACTGGCGAAGACTTCCGTGGCGGGGTTCGCATACTTCTCCTGACGCGGAAGGTCGAAACCAGACATCACGCGCGTGTACTGGTAAAGGCACGAGCCCTCCGGCAAGCCGCGCAACGAACCTTCGATGGATCGCATTCGCGACTCAAGCTCTAAGTCCGTCAAGCCTTCTTCGTCGATGCCGGTGAGAGCGAACAGGCATCCGTAACCGCCGCCCTTGAGGGCGAAGATCTCTGGCCCGACAAAGCGTGCAATCGGAACGATGCTGCACGCCGCTCCTGCCTTGGCGAACCACGGAGTATGTTTGAGCTGCTCAGTGTTTACGCGGGTCATAGTAGCTCTTCTGGTTGAGGCTCAGGCCCCACAGTTGGAACATCTTCGGGTGTTTACGGACGATGAGCCATGCGCCGACCGCGAGCGTCGGGAAAGCCAGCATCGCCAACAGGCGAAAACCAACGAGGAAAACCGTTACGCAGACGAATACGATCGCCATCCATGCTGTAAGATCGAGACCAAGCTTGGCTCTCGGTCGATTCAGCGCTTGATTGATTGGTAACGGCTCTCCCCGCTTGGTCATGG
>CAXTRZ010000117.1:0-7352 GCA_964246715.1 uncultured Acidobacteriaceae bacterium
CCACAACATTTCCAGCCAACGCCTCCACGCCCTCCCGACTCGCTAAGGCCTCGGGGTCCAAGCCAAGGTTTTGCGCCAGCACATTGTTCACCTTAACCAATTGCGGGATTGCAACCGGCGTCGGTCGCACCCGCGAGAAGAACCTCTCCGGCAATCGTGCATATGTGTTCTCAAATCCAAACCGCAAAGAGTGGTCCAGCAGCGAGGTATGCAATGTATCGGGGGAAGAATCCATTGAACTCATCGTCAGTTAGACGCTCGTACCCTGACCAAGACTCGCGTCATTCGCCATAAGTCTTCTACTGCCACCTTGTGGGCCTACTAACCTCCTATGATGCTCCTCAAAAGCCCACATGAACCTTCTGCAGTTCTTCTTTCATGCCCTTCCAGCTCGTCCGTGAGGAGGACTCGGGCGTATGTCCATCGGTCCAGTGTGTCTCTAGATTCACCGCGTCTGAGTAGCCGAGATCAGCAAGCGCCTTGAACTGCGACGCCCAATTAATATATCCGACGTTGACCGGTGACCAAACAACTTTGCCCGTGGCATCTTTGACTGCATTCTTTACATGGCAGTGATGGATGCGATCCTTCGGAATCGCCTGCCAACCATTAGGAAACGCATCCAGTTCCCCGCGCATGACGGCATTGCCAGGATCCCAGTTCAGCGCGAGATTCCTGGAAGAAACCCCGCTCAGCGTTGCAGCGGCCTCACGTCCGGTCGCTGTGTTGCACGCAAATTCATTCTCCAGCACCAGCATCACATTCTGCCGGGCCGCCTTCTCCGCTGTCTCCTGCAGCTTCGCGTTGATCGCCGCGCGATAAGGCTTGATGTCGTCGATCCGCCAAAAATCGAAGCATCGAACCTTATTCGTCTTGAACTGCTTGGCCAAAGAAATCGACCTCTCCAGCACCGCATCCTGCTGCTTGAAGTTGGCCTCATCCGCCCCATGCAGGTCGGCCTTCGACCCATACTGTGACCGTGGCGCACCGGGCCAGTCAACCTTATACAGTGGGCTGCTGATGTCAGTCACCTGAAGGCTGTACTTTGCAAGAATCTTCTGTGCCTCTACGATCTGCGCATCGGTAACGACCTGTAGATTCTTACCCCAAACTTCGCGCAGTTCGACTAGATGCAATCCCCACTCTTTTGCGATGACATAGCAGGCATGATCAAAATCTTGTGAGATCTCATCCGAGATCACGCCGACCCTCAAACTTGCTCCCACTCCCCATGCCCGCCACGGAAGCGCGAATGAAGCTGCAGCGACACCCAATCCTGCATTGAACTTACGGCGAGACACATACATGGTGCGGTCCTCTTTTCTCAACAACGATCTAAGTCTAGACGATAAAGAAAGCCCCACATCCTTACAGAAGACGTGGGGCTATGAGAATGGACTGCTTAGAAGGTGATCTTGGCAGCCGCCTGCAGAACGCGCGGACCACCAACACCGTTGACGTTGCCCACGCCGCTTCCCAGCGTTCCCGTGATCTGGCCGAAGGTGGAGGATCCTAGCGTTGATCCGGGAAGACCGAACGCCGGCGTATTGGTTAGATTGAAGGCATCGAAGCGTGCTTCCAGGTTCACACGTTCCCGGAAGAGCGGAAAGTTCTTGAACAAGGAAAGGTTGTCGTTGAAGTAGCCTGGACCGCGGAACTGGTTGCGTCCCGTACTGCCGAGAGGGCATGCAACCGGGCTGGCGGCGGTGTAGGAGCAGGAAGCCGGTGCAGCGAAGTTAGCGGTGTTGAACCAAAGCGGGTAAGGACTCTTACTCTGAACCGCATGATTTACCTGGTATGGTCCGGTTTGGTTGACGGTTTGCGCGGTACCGGGTGTTGCACTTGTGGTGCTGATTGAGAAAGGAAGGCCCGAGACCGCCGAGACAATCGCCGACAGCTTCCATCCGCCCAACGCATACGCTGACACCCCGCTGCTGAAGAAGCGATGACCCTTTCCTGCAGGCAGTTCATACGTTACTGTCTGCGAGAAGTTGCGCGTGCGGTCGAAATCGGTCACGGCGTAGTTCCGGTGGACGGGTCCTGCGTAGAAATACAGACCGCCATCCTGCGCGCCTGTCTGGTAGCTCTCCGCTTTGCCCCAGGTGAACACCGAGCCGTAACCCAGACCCTTGCTGAATCGGCGCTTGTATTCGACCTGTAACGACTCGTAGTTGGTTGAGTACCCGAGAAAATATTGCGTGACCGATGCCGTCTTGCCAAAGGTCATGGTCATACCGTCAGATGCATGATTAAGGGGGTCATAGTTGGCCCCTTGCCCATAGATGGTTGGCAGGTTGATGTTTTGTGCCACGTCGATGCGGGTTCCATGGTTCGCAACATAGGCAATCTGCAGAGTGGAATCCCCCGGCATCGCCTGCTGCACAACCGCGTTCCAAGAGGAGACGTAGGCGTTTCTGAAGTTGAGCGGAATGTAGAGGTTAGCCAGTCCTAGAGTGCCGTTGGCCGCACTCTCCACCAACGATCCGTTGCTGGGGAAAGTGACCGTTGGCGTTGCTGGGATACCGGTGGTCAGATTGACTACGCCCCCCGCGGGATTAAGTGCGGGACCATAAGTCTGCGAGAAGGTGTAGGAGGTGCTGGTCTTGATCGGGTAGTTGTAGGCATAGGTGTTATCGACGAACGGAACATAGCTGACTCCGAACCCGGCCCGCACCACCGTCTTATCCGTTACACGATAGGAAGCACCCAAACGTGGAGCAAAGTTCTTATAGTCGGTCTGCATGCCCAGATTGGATGGGTTCCCGTCCATACCGGCGATTACCAGCGAGTTATTGGCCGGGTTGTAGTTGACAAATCCGCCCGGCTTGCGCGGCGTAGCCGGCGGGTACAGCTCATAGCGAAGACCATAATCGAGCGTCAGCTTGGACGAGGCCTGCCATTTGTCCGAGGCAAAGAAGAAGAGCCAAGTCTGGCGATAGGCCGGAAAGGTGCTATTGGTATCTTGACCGACCTGGTAAGGGACATTAAACAGAATGCTCGCGATATCGTTCGCTGCTCCCGTCAGCGAATCCCCCGCAGGGACGGGCGCCGCATTAGGGGAAGAGGTCTGATTCTCGCTAAAGTAGAAGGTGCCTGCAGCAGCATTGTTATTGCCCTGCAACAGGTCATCGCGAACGCGGCGGATGTCCACGCCTGCCTTGAGCGTATGGTTGCCGATGATCCTGGTCCAGTTGTTCGCCACGTCGATGTTCGACTCGGCACGCAACCAAGGCAGCGACTGCGAGTAGCCGATCAGCGGGTTGGACGTTCCGTTTTCTCCATTACCGGCAAAGTTGCTCACTTGGAATGCGACCTGGCCGCTGCTGGTGGCTACATTGTCCGTGCCATTCGGACCGTTGCCGGGTATTCCGAGGGTCTTGGCATCACTAGAGCCATAGTCCGTCTGGGTAGCGGAGTTACGCAGATGCGCAATGCCGAAACGCACCTCGCTGAAGAGCTTGGGCGAGAAAACATGGTCATAGTTGATCCCTGTGCTGTACGCCGCCGCGACCCCGGTCGCCTCAAACCCGCCGCCGCCCGCGGGGCCTCCCAAGAATGCCCCGAAGAGCGGTGCCTGGAAGGTGTTCGTCGTCTGATGGCTGAAGCGCCCGCTCAGATGATCCTTCGGCGAGATGGTGTAGTCGGATTTCAGGTCGTAGCTGATGGAGTCCTTGCTGAACGGCAGGTTCTGCGAAAAGTTGTTGGTGGTCGATCCGCTGAGATACGTCGCCGAAGCAAGATTCAGTTGCGGGTTACGGGCCTGGGCGTCGAGCAGCTGCAGTACCTTCAATCCGACCGGGCTGATTCCTGGGTTGGAGAGGGGAATCTGTTTGTTGACAAAGAGAGTCCGGTTCATGCCGCACGCTTGGCCAGCCTGAGCCGCTGCGGTGCTGAAGCAGGTTGCAGTGATACCGGTGTTCGGGTCGTAGACCTGGCCATGGTACGCGCTCAGATCGATGTTTCCGTTCACCACGTTGTAGTAAGGGATGCTTGCATTGGTGGTGGAAGACTCATGATCAGACGTGCGTAGAAAATCTCCGAAGAGGAAGAGCCTGTCCTTAAGGATCGGGCCGCCGATGGAGCCGCCGGTGTAGTTGTAAACCAAGCGTCCGTTCGGTCCCTGCGCGAAGTAGTTGCGCGCGTTCACGCCGTTGTTCTCCATGTTCTGGAACGCCGAGCCATGGATGCTGTTGGTACCGGACTTTAGCGTAACATTGACGACGGTTCCAACCGCGCGCCCAAACTCGGCCTCGAAGTTGTTGGTCGTGATATCGACGTTTGCAATAGCCGCTGCGGGCGGCACCAGGATGATGTGAATGCCCGTGCGCTGATCGTCGTCGATGCCTTCGATCTGATACAGGTTGACATACGAGGACTGGCCGTTTGCGTTGACGGAGAGATCGTTGTTCGCATTGAAAAACTGCGAGTTATTGAACACTACCGGCGCCATGCCGGGTACCGTGTTCAGCAGCGACTGAAAGTTATTGCCGCTGCTCAGCGGCAGGTTGGCGATCTGAGCCTGACCGATCGTCGTTGAGATATCCGCGCGATCGGTCTGCAACTGCGGCGGAGCGTCCGTCACCGTGATCTCTTCGGTCGTGCTTCCCGTGGCCAATGCGACATCCACGCGGCTGGTCGTGTTGGTGTCAAGGGTGATGTTCTGGCGAACATCCTTCTTGAAGCCCGTAGCGGTGATGGTAACGCTGTAAACTCCCGGAGGGAGATCGGGCTCTGTGTAGTTTCCGCTCTCGTTCGTCACGACTGTATGAGCCGTTCCTTGTCCGGTTAGGACCACTGTGACCTGGGCATTCGGAACCGATGCGCCGGAAGAATCTGTCACTGTGCCAACGATGGTGCCGCTGACCGCCTGCGCCAGAACAGCAGGAACAGTCAGAAGAAATCCAGCGAGCAGCACCAGAATCGATGTCCAAGAGGAGATCCGGCACTTGTGGGGTTGTTTACTCACGTTCATGGGGTATTGCTCCTTGCATTGGGTAGGTTCAACTGGCCTCTAAAAGTGGTCCCATACTATCCGGCTTGTACAGCGCCGGTATGTATACATTGCGTCGCTGGAAACTTCAAACTTTTGGCTCCCAGCCCTTCTCATAACTGCGCCGTGTCATTGCCTCGGCCTCCTTATTGTTTTGGATCGCTCCATTCGCCGCGTCGATGTGCAGCCCACGCCCGGTGAAGTAAGAGATATTCGCCAACTGCATCAGCGTCACCGCCACGTTGCCCTGCGTGATTGGCTGGTTCAGTTTGGCGCCCGTCCGGATTGCGGCAATCATGTTGGCGAAGTGTAGATCCGTCATGCTGTCCGCGCCCACCAGATCGGAGGCCGAGGTCGCCGCATGCCCAGACACGACGTACTCCCCCGTCCGTTTGTCCTGCCGGTCGTAGATCTCGTAACCACCCCGGTCGACGATCACCGTTCCTTCTGTCCCATGCACGGCCACTCCGCGGTCACGCCCATAGGTTGTCTTTCCGCTGCAGCAGTCGCACTTCCAGGTCAGCAGCTTATCCGCGTAGTTAGCCGAAACATCCAGCGTGTCATAGAATTGCCAGTCGTCTTTTGCCGCATAGCGTCCACCCGTGGCCACCAGATGCTCCGGCCATGCAACATCCAGCGCCCAGCGTGCCACATCCACCTCATGGGTGCCGTTGTTCAGCGTCTCTCCCGTACCCCAGCGCTTGAACCAGTGCCAGTTGTACGGATGGACGTTGTCTTTGTACGCAGTGCGCGGCGCGGGCCCCTGCCACAGATCCCAATCGAGCGTCGCAGGCACAGCTACTTCCTTGCCCACGCCGATCGGCTTCCGTCGATTGGCATACCAGGTCTCGGCCCAGTACGCCCGGCCAATCAGCCCGTTATGAATCTTCTCAACGATCTCAATCGTATGGGGAGACGATCTCTGCTGTGATCCCATCTGGCAGACCTTGCCTGTCTTCTTTACCGCCTCAATCAGCAGCAATCCCTCATGCGGATCATACGAGCACGGCTTCTCCACATAGACATGTTTCCCCGCCTGCAACCCGAGGATGGCCATCGGCGTATGCCAGTGGTCCGGCGTCGCAATTGTAATTGCGTCCACATCCTTCGCATCCAGCGTGCGCCGAAAATCCCTGTCCGCCTGCACCGGTTCTTTCATCGCATCCTTGGTCTTAGCCTCAAACTTCACCAGGATGGTCGAATCTACATCGCACACATGCGTAATACGCGCATCCTTGCGATTGGCCTGCAGCCCAGAGAGATGCGCATACGCACGACTGTTCAACCCGATGATCGCAAAGCTCACCCGATCGTTCGCTCCCGCAATCGCGGCATAGCTTCTTGCCGTCCAGCTTGAGAGCACGCCAGCCGCAGCCAGGGCGCCCACAAACTCGCGGCGCGAAACGCTACTTCCCTGTTTCGCCTTATCCGTTGCAGCTGGATGCTGGAACGAGGCTGGTCTCTGACCGTCGTTATCATTCGTCATGCGTTCATCTCCCATTCGATTGAGACAAAACAAAACCGCCTGCGGGAACGCAGAAGGCGCATCCCCGTAGGCGGCTTTATCTATTCTCTACCGCGGGCGTAACGATATCGCCGTGAGTGCGCAACTGTCAACAGTGATATGCAGACAATCGCCCTCCGTAATACCATCGCTCTATCCCGATTCGCAGGTGACATCATCTCCCGCTCCAAAACGCTCGCGCGTAAAGCCGCATCCACACTCAGCAGGCATGAACCCGGAGAGTTCCGCGCGCTCGTCCACGCCTATCCAGTCATCCCGGCCGTTCGCTCCGCCTCGGACCTTGCCTTAGCCGTGCACTCTCCCTCTCGCGTTATCTATCTGCTTGCTGCAAGCCTCTCTACGTTAGATGAATACCTGCAGAAGCTACGGGCCGTCGACAAGGAGGTCATCGTCAACCTTGATCTGTTTGCCGGCCTCTCACGCGATTCCCAGGCCGTCAGCTATCTCGCATCGAGCGGATGCGCTGGCATCATCTCCACCCATACTGACGTCCTCGGCGCGGCGCAGAGCCAGTCCCTCTATGCGGTGCAGCGCACCTTCATGATCGACTCCGACTCCGTCAGCAGTTGCATGCGCTCGCTTCGCCACTTCCTGCCTGACGCTCTTGAGCTTCTTCCCGCCCCCGTAGCCCCTCGCCTTCTGCCCAGCCTACGGGAAAAATACAGTTCAGTTGCAAGCGTAGGCGGCGGCCTTATCGCGGACCTGCAGGAGGCCGATTACCTCATCCGCCAGGGCCTGGACGCCGTCTCCAGCGGCAACCCAGACCTTTGGAACATTGCCGGAAGACCTCTCTGATGCATCACGAACACACAAGACATTCTGGCGTTCCCTCTACGC
>CAXTRZ010000118.1:0-2689 GCA_964246715.1 uncultured Acidobacteriaceae bacterium
GGGGAGGGCGTGGAGGAGCTGCTGGCGGCGATTGACCGGGCGCTGGTGGTGGATCCGCTGGTGGAGGCGGAGTTTCGCGTACCGCAGAGCGAGGGTGCGGCGCTGGCTGCGCTGGAGGCTGGGGCGGTGGTTTCAGGGAAGAGGTTTGAGGGGAATTTGGCGTACTTTCATGCGGTAGGACCGGCTTCTTTGATTGAGCGATTCCGACGATTTCGGGATCGCGGGACGGCTTCGGAAGGCGCGGTAAGATGAGTTCGGTTATCGCCCGTTCTGTACGGTTATCGACACTGAAGGTTTGACTTCAGGTATGCCGTTTGCTACAAAAGACAGGTACATACGCGACAACAATGAGCTGTTCGGCTGCGTTCAGCCGATAGAAGTGGCGAGGTTTACGGGCAGTCTGCTACTGTGAACTGTCTTCCATCCATGGACTTACTACTCAAACAAATTGAAGGTCTGATCCTCGGCTCGATACCGACGGTTGTGTTCTTTATCACGCTGGTGATTGCGTATGGATTTCTGGTGCGCCGGCCGCTGGATAAGGTGCTGGCGGAGCGGCGCGCACGGACAAGTGGAGCTTTGGAGCAGGCGCGCGGGGCGATGAGCTCGGCTGAGGCGGAGACGGCGGTCTTTGAGGACAAGCTGCGGACGGCGAAGGCGGAGATCTTCCAGGCTCGGGACAAGAAGCTAAAGCAGTGGGCGAGCGAGCGCGAGCAGGCCTTGGAAGAGGCTCGGACGGCGACTCACGCAAAGGTGACGGCGGCGCGGCAGGAGATTGAGGCGAGCATGGCTTCGGCGCGGACGCAGATTGAAGGCATGAGCGAGGAGTTGAGCGCTCGGATTATGAAGGCGGTGCTTCCCCCAGGAGTGGCGGGAACGGAGGCGACGCAGTGAGGATTGCAGGGTTGAAGAAGTATGTTGCGGCACTGGGCCCGGCGCTGCTTTTGGGCCTGATGCTGATGGCGGGCGGGCGCGGGTTGGCGCAGGAGACGGGGAACGGCGGGCGTGAGTCGACGCCGGCGGCGAAGTCTCCCGAGGCCGAGCAGGGCGAGGTGGATGAGAACGCCAAGTACAAGCAGTCTGCGATGGTGGCGAAGCTGGGCGGCATGATGGGCATGAAGCCCGAGGCCGCGGCGACGACGTTTGAGGTGCTGAACTTTGGCGTGCTGGCGGCGCTGGTGGTGTTCTTCCTGGGCAAGGCGCTGCCGAAGGCGTTCCAGGATCGGAACTCGGCGATCCAGAAGCACCTGGTGGACGCGCGGATTGCGACGGAAGAGGCAGGCGCGCGGATGAGCGGGATTGAGGGCCGGCTGGCGCATCTGGATACGCAGATTGCGGAACTGCGGGCGCAGAGCGAGAAGGATTCGGCTGCGGACGAGGCGAGGATCAAGGCTGCGGTTGAGGACGAGAAGGCGAAGATCCTGGCGAGCGCGGACCAGGAGATTGCGGCGGCGACGCTGCAGGCGCAGCGGCAGTTGCAGCAGTACGCGGCGGAGCTGGCGATTGAGCAGGCGGCGAAGAAACTGGTGATCTCGGCCGAGACGGACCGGCTGCTGGTGCGGGACTTTGCGCGGCGGCTGGGCAGCGATGACCTGAAGGGCGGGCAGAACTGATGGCCGGCACGGATGTCTTTGCGCCGCGTTACGCGGATGCGTTTGCGGCGGTGGCGGCGGAGAAGCGCCTGGATGTGAAGGCGGCGCGGCAGCAGATGCGCGACTTCGCGGACACGCTGCAGGGCAGTCCGCAGTTGGTGGAAGTGCTGGAGGACCCGTCGATTCCGGCGATCCAGAAGCTGGGCCTGCTGGATGCGATGGCGGAGCAGATTGGGATGTATCGCGAGGTGCGGAACTTCTTTGCGCTGATCATTGAGCACCAGCGGGTTGGCGCGATCGAGCAGATTTTGGAGGCGTATCACCAGGTAGCCGATGAGGGCGCCGGGCTGGTGGAGGCTGAGGTGACGAGCGCCCGGGAGCTGAATGAGGGCGACCGGCATGAGATGGAGTTTGAGATTTCAAAGCTGGCCGTCAGCCGGGTGAGTGTGTCGTATAAGCTGGACCCGGGACTGATTGGCGGGGCGGTGGTGCGGATTGGGTCCACGGTGTATGACGGTTCGGTTCGCGGGCAACTGGCGCAGATGAAGATGGCGCTGGTGAAGGGTTAGGTCTTTGGTTTCAGGCAAGAACGGGCAACAGCACGTGCAAAGCAGATACCGAGATTCTGGGCTTCGCCCAGAACGACAGCGGCAAAGTTTGAGTTTTAGATTGGATGAGACATGGCACAGATTAGCGCGAATGAAGTAACCGAACTGCTTCGCCAGAAGATTGACAACTACGAGCAGCATGTGCAGATCGACGAGGTTGGAACGATCATGTCGCTGGGCGACGGGATTGCGCGCGTGCATGGGCTGGATAAGGTCATGGCGGGCGAGCTGATCGAGTTTCCGCATGGCGTGTCCGGGCTGGCGATGAACCTGGACGAGGGTCAAGTAGGCGCGGTGCTGCTGGGCGATTATGCGGAGCTGGCTGAGGGCGATCAGGTGAAGCGGTCCGGCAAGATCATGTCCGTGCCGGTGGGCGAGGCGCTGATTGGCCGCGTGGTGAATGCGCTGGGGCAGCCGATCGACGATAAGGGGCCGATCAACACAGATAAGACGCTGCCGGTGGAGCGGTTGGCGCCGGGTGTCATTGAC
>CAXTRZ010000118.1:2699-7310 GCA_964246715.1 uncultured Acidobacteriaceae bacterium
GACCGGCAAAGCGTGAAGGAGCCGATGGCGACGGGGATCAAGGCCATCGACACGATGATTCCGATCGGGCGCGGACAGCGCGAGCTGCTGATCGGCGACCGGCAGACGGGCAAGACGGCGATTGCGCTGGACACGATCATCAATTCGGCGAAGAACAACCTGATCTGCATCTATTGCGCGGTAGGGCAGAAGCGGTCGAGCGTGGCGCAAGTCGTTCAGACGCTGGAAGAGTATGGCGCGATGGCGTACACGATCGTGGTTGCGGCGACGGCGTCCGAGCCGGCTCCGATGCAGTACCTGGCTCCGTTTGCGGCGACCGCGATGGGCGAGTACTTCCGGGACAGCGGCAAGCATGCGCTGATCATCTATGACGATCTTTCCAAGCATGCGGCCAGCTATCGCGAGATCTCGCTGCTGCTGCGCCGTCCCCCGGGGCGCGAGGCGTATCCGGGCGATGTGTTCTATTTGCACTCGCGGCTGCTGGAGCGCAGTTCTAAGGTGAGCGATAAGCTGGGCGGCGGCTCGCTGACAGCGCTGCCGATCATCGAGACGCAGGCGGGCGACGTTTCGGCGTATATTCCGACGAACGTGATCTCGATTACGGACGGACAGATCTTTGTTGAGACGGACCTGTTCAACTCCGGCGTGCGTCCGGCGGTGAACGTGGGACTTTCGGTTTCGCGCGTGGGTTTCTCCGCCGCGACGAAGGCGACCAAGCAGGTGGGTGCGACGCTGAAGCTCGACTTGGCGCAGTACCGCGAGCTGGCGGCGTTTTCGCAGTTTGGATCTGACCTGGATAAGGTGACGCAGAACCAGTTGAACAAGGGTTCACGTCTGGTCGAGTTGCTGAAGCAGCCGCAGTTCCAGCCGCTTCCGGCAGAGAAGCAGGTGGCGATCATCTTCGCGGGCGTGAACAACCTGCTGGACGATGTCGAGGTGAAGGATCTGCGGGCGTTTGAGGATGGGTTCTATCCATATCTTGAGTCGGCGCAGCCTGCGATTTTGACGGACATTGCAACGAAAAAGGCGCTGGATGACGATCTGCGGGCGCGGCTGACGGCGGCGATCAAGGACTTCAAGGGCAGCTTCCTGGCAGGGCTGAAGGATAAGGCTGCCGAGAGCGCCAAGGGACTGCAGGGCGCGCAGACGACGCCGGCGACGGCGATGGTGGGCAACCAGTAAACCATGGCAAACGTTCTCGATCTACGGCGCCGCATTCGCAGTGTAAAGAACACGCGGCAGATCACCAAAGCCATGAAGATGGTCTCGGCGTCCAAGCTGCGCAAGGCGCAGGAGCGTGTGATGGCGGCGCGTCCGTATGCGCAGATGCTGGTGAATGTGCTGGAGTCGCTGGTGCGGCGTACGGATCTATATAACGAGCAGACGGGCGAGATTCTGCATCCGCTGCTGGTGGAGCGCGAGGAGAAGAATGTTCTCGTTGTCGTGATTGCGGGCGACAAGGGCTTTGCCGGCGGCTTCAATACCAATGTGCAGAAGGCGGCGCAGAAGTTCATCGACGCACGCAGCGCGAAGGGGCAGAACCTCGACCTGGAGCCCATAGGGCGTAAGGCTATCGGCTTCTATAAGCGGCGATATGCGGCGGCGCAGTATGAGAAGACGGAAGAGAAGTACGATAACGATCTTTCGACGCACTACGAGACGATTCGCCACCGCGGGCAGCAGATTGAGGTTGCGGCGGAGCGCGCGGACCTGTTGGTGAAGTCACACTTTGAGGACGTGACGGCGATGGCGCGCGAGATCATCGCGCGGTATGAGCGGGCTGAGATTGACTCGGTGTACGTCGTCTATAACGAGTTCAAGAGCGTGCTTTCGCAGCGGATTGTGGTGGAGAAGCTGTTGCCGATCCGGCGGCTGGGCACGAGCACGATCGAGAGCGTCGAGGAGATGACCGAGGAGCAGCGCGATGCGGCGGTGAAGGCGGCGGAGGCCGAGGGCATCAGCGTGTATGAGCCGGATACGACGGCGATGGAGCAAGAGGCGAAGAAGTTTGGGACCGCGGATGTGGATTACCTCTTCGATCAATCGCCGGAGGAGTTGTTTCGCCACCTGATGCCGCGGTATGTGGCGACGAAGTTGTTCCATGCGCTGCTGGAGAGCACCGCTGCCGAGCATGCGGCGCGGATGACGGCGACGGACGCGGCGACGAAGAATGCAGGGGATCTGATCGACTCCTTGAGCCTAACGATGAACCGGGTTCGGCAGGCGGCGATTACGAAGGAAATCATTGAGATTGTAAGCGGGGCAGCGGCGCTCTAACGGGGCGGGCTGAAGACAGAGAGACTATGGCACAGAAAATTGGAAAAGTGATTTCGATCAGCGGCCCGGCCGTTGACGTTCAGTTTGAGGAGGGGCATATGCCGCCCATCTTCCAGGCGCTGCGGATTACGGGCGAGGGTTTTGTGACGCCGAGCCCGATTAACGTGATTGTCGAGGTGCAGCAGCACCTGGGCGAGGGCCGCGTGCGGTGCATTGCGATGGTGGCGACCGAGGGCATGGTGCGCGGGATGAACGCGGCCGACACGGGCGCGGGCATTACGGTTCCGGTTGGCCGCGAGACGCTGGGGCGGGTGTTGAACGTGCTGGGCGAACCGGTGGATGAGCTTGGCCCGGTGAACGCGAAGGTGCATATGCCGATTCACCGGCAGGCTCCGGCGTTCGACGAGCAGTCGACGAGCGAGGAGATGTTTGAGACGGGGATCAAGGTCATCGACCTGATTCAGCCGTTTTTGAAGGGCGGCAAGATTGGTTTATTTGGCGGCGCGGGTGTCGGCAAAACGGTTGTAATTCAGGAACTGATTAATAACGTGGCGAGCCAGCATGGGGGTTTCTCGGTATTTGCCGGCGTGGGCGAGCGGACCCGCGAGGGGAACGACCTTTGGCATGAGTTTCAGGAGTCGGGTGTCATTGACATCCACGATTTCAACAAGAGCAAAGCGGCGCTGATTTATGGGCAGATGACCGAGCCGCCGGGAGCTCGTCTGCGCGTGGCGCTGACCGGGCTGACTGTGGCGGAGTACTTCCGCGACGTGGAAGGCGCGGATACGCTGCTGTTTATCGATAACATCTTCCGGTTCACGCAGGCGGGGTCTGAGGTTTCGACGCTGCTTGGGCGTATGCCGTCCGCGGTGGGCTATCAGCCGAACTTGGCGACGGAGATGGGCGAGCTGCAGGAGCGGATTACGTCGACGAAGAAGGGATCGATTACGTCCGTGCAGGCGGTTTACGTGCCTGCCGACGACTTGACCGATCCGGCTCCGGCGACGACGTTTGCTCACCTGGATGCGACGACGGTGTTGTCTCGACCGCTTTCGGAGCTTGGGATTTATCCGGCGGTGGATCCGCTGGCTTCAACGTCGCGGATTCTTTCGCCGCGGGTCGTGGGGCAGGAACACTATGACGTGGCTCAGGGCGTAAAGCGTATCTTGCAGCGGTACAAAGACTTGCAGGACATCATTGCAATTCTGGGAATCGACGAGCTGAGTGAAGAGGACCGGATTACGGTGGCTCGGGCGCGAAAGGTCCAGCGTTTCCTTTCGCAGCCGTTCCATGTGGCGGAGATCTTTACCGGCATTCCGGGCGCTTACGTGAAGGTCGCGGACACGGTGCGGAGCTTCAAGGAGATCATTGAAGGCAAGCATGACGATATTCCGGAGCAGGCGTTTTATCTGAAGGGCGGCATTGAGGATGTGAAGGCGGCCGCCGAGAAGATGAAGCAAACAGCTTAGAATCAACAGTTTAGAAGAGAGGCCATGGCAGACGGAACACAGAGCGGAAAGTTGCAGGTACGGCTGGTGACGCCGGACCGGGTGCTGGTGGACGCGACGGCGGATGCGGTGGAGTTGCCGTCTGCGTCCGGCTACCTGGAGGCGTTGTATGGCGCGGCGCCGCTGCTGGCGGAGCTTGGGGCGGGCGAGGTTCGGCTGCATGGCGGAACGTCGAGAGATGCTAAGTTTTTTGTTGCGTGGGGTTTTGTGGAGGTTCTGCCGGAGCAGGTGACGATTCTGGCGGAGACGGCGCTGAAGCCCGAGGAGATTGACCGGGCGGGCGCGGAAGAGGACCTGAAGCGCGGGCAGAAGATGTGGTCCGAGGCCGGGGACGACGGCGCTAAGTATGACGAAGCAAACGAGATAACCCGGAAGGCTGAGGAAGAACTGGCCTCGGCTGAGGGCAAGAGCCGGTAGTCCCATCCACGATCTGAGCCGCTGTTTTCATTGGTAGGTTGTGGCGGAGCGCGTGGATGATCGTGGTCTGATGCAACGACGATGCATGGTGGAGCCCGCGTCAACCGCGGGCTTTGTTCTATATGACCATGAAAATTTGGATTTGCACCAAGAAGTGTGCAATGACGCTGGAGCAATTGGAACGCACTCCTGGTTTTTGCGGGAAGGCAAAGAGCGCCCGGTCAACGCTTTTTGATGGCGGATTGAGGCGTAGGCTTACCGGGGGACTTCGACTTGGCGGGCGCGGATCTCTTCGCGACGATGGACTTCTTTGCGGATGCGGCTTTGATTGGGGCTTTGGCAGCGGCCTTGCCACGGGTGGGCTGCGCCGGGGTTGATTTGGCGGGAGCTACTTTGGTGGGAGTGAGCT
>CAXTRZ010000119.1:0-3702 GCA_964246715.1 uncultured Acidobacteriaceae bacterium
AATCGATCCCCGGCTACGACACCCGGCCCTCGCTCGACACCTTCCGCGCGGTGGTGCGGACGACGGGATGCGCCATCGTCGGGCAGACGGACGACCTCGTCCCCGCCGACCGCATCCTCTACGCCCTCCGCGACCACACCGGAACCGTCGAGTCCCCATATCTCATCACCGCCAGCATCATGAGCAAGAAGCTCGCGGAGTCCCTCAACGCCCTCGTCCTCGACGTCAAAACCGGCTCCGGAGCCTTTATGCGGCGCGACGAAGACGCCCGCCTTCTCGCCAATCTCATGGTCCAGACCGGCGAAGCCTCCGGTACCCGGACCGTCGCCCTCCTCACCCGCATGGACCAGCCCCTCGGCCGCTTCTCCGGCAACTGGGTTGAGGTCTGGGAGTGCATCGACATCCTCAAGCAGGATCGCCACCCCATGTCGGCAGATCTCATCGCCCTCACCAACACCCTCGCCGGATGGATGCTCCATCTCGCCGGCCACGCCGAAACCCCCGAAGCCGGCGCCGCCCTCTCTGACGAGATCATGACCTCCGGCGCGGCCTTTGAAGCCTTCCTGCAGATCGTCGAAGCTCAGGGCGGAGACATCTCCCTCTTTCAAGGTGAAGCCAACCCCGCTGCCTTTCACAAGCCCACTGCCACCCGCCACCTCCTCGCCGAGTCCTCCGGCTTCCTCTCCTCCATGGACTGCACGGAAGTCGGCTGGGCCGTCCAGCGTCTCGGCGCCGGCCGCGCCCGCCCCGGCGACCCTGTCAGCGCCCACGCCGGCCTGGAGGTCCACGCCAAACTCGGCGATCCCGTTACTGCCGGCCAGCCCCTCCTCACCCTCTTCGCGGAAGATGAATCCCTCCTCGCCGAACCCCACGCCATGCTCCGCGCCACCTATCGCATCACCCCGGAAGCCCCCATCCTCCATCTCCTTATTGGCGAGATCATCGCCAAAGATTCCTCGCAATAACTTTGCACGCAATACACCCCGGGGGTGCTCGCCGCTTTGCGCCCGCTGTTCAAAACCGCCTCACCGCCGTAGACGCAGCGCTCTACCCATCCGTGCGAACGCCAAAACTAACCCTCATCCGCCGCCATTCGTTACACTCTGTTCACACACCCGGAACAATCGCCGCACAACTTGGCCGCACAATATGCCTGACCGCACAGTAAGAAGGAGCGTTCGCCTTGGCTCGTTTCACCGGACTGCTTGGACTCATCACCTTTCTCGGCATCGCGTACGCCTTCTCCACAGACCGCCGCGCCATCAAGGGACGCACCGTCGCCTGGGGCCTCGGCCTCCAGATCGTCTTCGCCTTCGCCGTCATCAAATGGAACACCGGCCAGCTCATCCTCAAGAGCATCGCGGAGTTCATCACCGGCCTTCTCGCCCACTCCGCCGACGGCTCCGGCCTCGTCTTCGGCTACCTCGGCGTCCCCTCCAATCCGCTCTCCGTCTTCGCCTTCTCCGTCCTCCCCACCATCATCTTCGTCTCCGCCTTCTTCGCCATCCTGTATCACATTGGCCTCATGCAGCAGATCATCAAGGTCGTAGCCTTCATCATGCAGTTCACCATGGGCACCAGCGGCGCGGAGTCCACCAACGTCGCCGCCAGCATCTTCATGGGCCAGACCGAAGCCCCGCTCACCATCCGCCCTTTCCTCTCCGGAGCCACCCGCTCCGAGCTCATGACCATCATGACCTCCGGCATGGCCCACGTCTCCGGCGGCATCATGGCCGCATACATCCTCTTCGGCATCAACGCAAAGGACCTCCTGTCAGCCGTCATCATGACCGCCCCCGGCACCATCCTTGTCGCCAAGATGCTCGTCCCGGAGACGGGCGTCCCCGCCACGGCCGGCACCGTCCGCATGCCTCCGCAGGAAGACCACGCCAACGAAAACTTCATCGCCGCCATCGCCCGCGGCACCATCGACGGCGGCCAGCTCGCCTTTAACGTCGCCATCATGCTGCTGTCCTTCGTTGCCCTTGTCGGCCTCTTCAACGCCATCATGCACGGCATCAGCGTCTTCGCCTGGAGCCACGGCCACATCCCCTTCCCGGACTCCCTCAATCACGTCCTCGGCGTCATCGGAGCCCCCATCGCCTGGCTCATCGGCATCCCTTGGCACGAGTGCAAACTGATCGGCAATCTCCTCGGCACCCGCACCATAATCAATGAGTTCCTCGCCTTCAACGAGCTCGGCAAGCTCAAGGCCACCCTCGATCCCCGCACCTTCTCCATCGCCACCTTCGCTCTCTGCGGCTTTGCGAACGTCGGCTCCATCGGCATGCAGATTGGCGGCATCGGAGCCCTCGTCCCTAACCGCCGCAACGATCTCGCCCAACTCGGCCTACGCGCCATGCTCGCCGGCACCATGGCCAACCTCATGAGCGCAAGCATCGTCTCCATCCTCCTCAAGTAACCAGCGATATAATCACACCCATGAGCACCGAGGATCAAAAGGCTCTTGCGGATGTCCAGGAAGCCGAGCGGCTTGTGGCTTCCGTACCACTTCTGCCTGAACTCGACTCGGTCAATGTCGAACTGTATACCGATCACACTGGAGAACCCTCCCTGCAGTTAACCTTCCACATTCGGCCCGGCGTCGATGCCGACAAGGCTTTTATCAAACGTTTCATCGACTTCGCAGCAGTCATCCAAACCAAGATCCTGCACAGCGAGATTGGTCGATTCCCTTATACCCGTTTGCTTGAGGCAGCTTGAGCCTTCCGCACGATCTACTCGAGCAGGCGGAGCATCTCGCCACACGAGAAGCCACCCGTCCCCGTCAGGCTAGTCTCAGACGCGCTGTCTCAACTGCATATTACGCCCTCTTCCACTTGATTAACGAAGCTTCAGCGGCGACCATCGCACCAAATGTGGACATGACAACGAACCATCGTATTCAACGCTGGTTTGATCATGGTGAGATGAAGAGGATTTGTGGCCATTTTCTTCCGCAGAGGCTTACAAAGCCTTTGCTTCATCTGATTGGCCCCGTGGCCTCAACAGATCTACAAGCCATCGCTCGCATCTTCATCGAACTGCAGGAGGCCCGGCACAGTGCCGACTACGATCTCAGTTGGAAGATCACTCGCAGCGAAGCCGAGCAGTACATCGCAATGGCCAACACAGCCTTCCAAGCTTGGAGCCGAATCGCCTCGACCGCTGAAGCCAACATCTTCATCCTCTCCCTCCTGCTCTGGAAGAACTGGGAGAAAGACCGCTAACCTCCTGACTGAGATGACCGATTTCTACACCCGCGCCCAACTCGCCGTCGCCCACGTTCAGGCCCGAACTGCCCTCGTCCCGCGCATCGGCATCATCCTGGGCTCCGGCCTCGGCTCCTTCGCGTCCCAGGTCGAAGACGCGGTGATCATCCCGTACTTCTCGATCCCCCACTTCCCTCAGTCCACCGTTGAAGGCCACTCCGGCAACCTCATCCTCGGTACCATCTCCGGCATTCCCGTTGCCGTCATGCAGGGCCGCGTCCACGCCTATGAGGGCTACTCCATGCCCGAGGTCACCTTCCCCACCCGCGTCCTTGGTCTCCTCGGCTGCCGCCAGCTCATCGTCACCAACGCCGCCGGCGGCATCAACCCCGCCTTCGGCCCCGGCTCCCTCGTCCTCCTCTCGGACCACATCAATCTCACCGGAACCAACGCCGCCCTCGGCCCCAATGAGCCCCGCTTCGCCGTTTCC
>CAXTRZ010000119.1:3717-4106 GCA_964246715.1 uncultured Acidobacteriaceae bacterium
GGCGTCTATCTCGCCGTCCTCGGCCCCTCGTACGAGACCCCAGCCGAGATCCGCGCCTTCGCCGCTCTCGGCGCGGACCTCGTCGGCATGTCCACCGTGCATGAGGTCATCGTCGCCCGTCACATGGGCCTGGAGGTCCTCGGCCTCTCCCTCGTCACCAACGCTGCCGCCGGCGTTACCCAGAACATCATCCATCATCAGGAGGTCATGGACATTGGCCGCCAGGCCGAAACTCGCTTCACCGCTCTGCTCCACGCCCTCATCTCGAGCATGTAGAGCCCCAGCATGCAATCTGACTCTGTGACGGCTGCCGCCCAACTCCCCTTCCCTCGACGCGCCCTCATCCTCGGCATCGCCGGCTGCAGCGGCTCCGGCAAAACACCCTCGCC
>CAXTRZ010000119.1:4116-6669 GCA_964246715.1 uncultured Acidobacteriaceae bacterium
CATCTCTCCGCCGCCCTCCTCACCCTTCAACGCGCCCCATGAAGTCTGCCTGATGCGCCGCATCCACTGCGACATCCTTGAGCGTGGCCGCACGGAAGCCTGCGTCCGCGAGCAGTACTACGCCACCGCCCACCCCATGACGGAGCAGTACGTTCTGCCCTCCGCCAAGAACGCCTCCATCGTCGTCGAAGGCACTGACTCCCTCGACTGGAGCGTCGAGCAGGTCCTCAATACCCTCCTCCGCCAGGGTCTCACCCCTGCCTGAGCCTCGCCGCTCACGCCTCGTTCAACACCGTCTCCGTGGCTTTGGCCTTCACCGGAGGCTCCTCCAGCGGCACCGTAGCCAGCCCCTTCACTGCGCTCCTCGCCTCCACCGCGCTCGTCTTACGATGTTGCGTGTCGCTTGTAAAAGCGATCGGCCCCGGCGCAATCCGCACATGCGCATGCGCGCCGCGCAGTCCCATGAAGCGGAAGATATGCTTCAGCAGATTCACATCCCCCCAGTACGAAACATCATCTTCCACCGACACTCCAGCCGCATTCTTCTCATCCAGCGTGTAATGCAGAAATCCTGCAGTCACCGGCTGTCCTGCATCCAGCACCTGCGCCAGCAGGCCCGCGTGGAACGGCAGCAACGTCCGTCCATTCGTCGTCGTGCCCTCCGGAAAGAACACCACCGGAATCCCCGCATCAGACGCCGCCTGCAGCCCCGCCTTCGCCCGCAGCGCAGAGCCCCCACGCCCACGCTCCACAAACACCGTTCCCGCCATCGTCGCCAGCCACCCCACCACCGGCCACCTCTGGATCTCCGCCTTGGAGACGAACACGCACGGCTGCGTGGCCGCCAGCACAATAATGTCCAAGTAGCCCGTATGGTTCGTCACCATCGCTCCTCCCGCCGGAAACGTCCCAGCCACCGAAATCGGAATTCCGAACCCCCGCAGCGCCGCAGCGCAGAAACGATGCAGCCACTCCGCCCGCGCCTCCCGCGTCTCCGGCCGCCGCACCAACAGTTCCACCCCGTACCGGATAAAGTACCCAACCAACTTCAGCGTACGGAGCGCAGCGCGAACAGTCCTCATGGAGCCCCTAAAAGTTATGCAATCACTTACGGCTCCAGAACCGCAGCCGCTCCTTCAAGTCTACCTGCTGCCACCCACGCCAAAACGAGGGACACAGCTCCCAGCAACGTGGGAGCCGGCATCCACGCTTCACGCGGTATCGTAATACTGAGCAACGAAGGAGACCCATGCCCGAAGCCCTCGCCGCTGCAGCTTCGCGCCTCTTCCAGCGCCGCATCATCTCGCCCGTCCTGCATCTGCTGCGGGTCGGAGCCTCCCCGCGCCGCCTCGCCTGGTCGCTCGCCGTCGGCGTCGCCATCGGCATCAACCCCCTTCTCGGCTCCACCACCTTCGTCTGCCTCGCCGTCGCCTTCATCCTCCGCCTCAACCTCGTCGCCTCGCAGATCACCAACCACCTCGTTTATCCCCTCCAGCTCGCCATGTTCTTCGTCTTTCTCCGCCTTGGTGATCGCGTCTTCCACACTGGCGCGCTCCCACTCGGCCGCGAGGCACTGCTCGCCGGCATGCGTCATCATCCGCTCGCCACCACCCGCCTGCTTTGGAGCTGGGAGTGGCACGCCTCGTCGTCTGGGCCTTCTGCGCCATCCTCGGTACACCCGTCCTCGTCGCCCTGCTAACCCCTGCGCTGCAGCGCCTGCTCGTCACCATGCAAGATCCCGCCGCTCAGCAGCAGCAGCCGGAGATCTGACCCCTTACTGCGGTCCTTTGTACTCCTCCACCGGATCGCCGGACCGCAGCCAAGCCGTATAGATCATGTCCCGCAACTCAATCGCCCCGGCGGCCAGCCGCTCCTCCGTAAACGCTCTTCCTTCCGCTGTCCCCGCACCGTCGAAAGCTCCCGCCTTATCCAGTTGATACGTCTTCTCCACAAAGGCCTGCGTGTGATGCAGATACGCCAGATAGTCCGTCCACTCATCTCCTAAGGCCTTCGGCGTTGACTTCTCCACCAGCGCCGCCACATCCGCTCGCGGAACGTTCGCCGTCACAAACGTCGACTCAAACTTTGCATGGATCGAATGCGCGGTCGTATACCCGTTCGGATTCGGCCCGGTCCATCCGTTGTACTGGTACGTCGTATGCAGCGGTTGCGACCCATCCGCCACATAGTGTCCCAGCCATCCCGCATAAAACAAAATCGCCTTCTCATCCGGCCTCGTATCCGCGTTGGCGGCCAGCAGCCGCCGGTACTCGCGGAATCCTGACTTCAGCCGCTGATACACCTCTTCGGTCTGGTAAGGATTGAACCCGATGGTCCCGGCGTTGAGCTTCAACTCAGGATGCGCGGCAGCCAGCTTCTCCACCGCCTGGGCAAAGTCCAGCCGTCGCCGCGGCAAACTCCCAAGCATATCCGCATACTCCATATCGAAAAAATGATCGGGCGACTGCTCGAACGCAAGCTCAGGCTCACCGCGTCCCTTCCAGCGGTCGGGCTCCGGCCCAAGATACTCCACTGTGTCGGCAGCTTCTCCAC
>CAXTRZ010000119.1:6679-7240 GCA_964246715.1 uncultured Acidobacteriaceae bacterium
CCACTGCGCAAAAACGCCGGAACCTCCTTCGGCAGGTTCAGCGCAGCCAGCCGGTTGATCATGCGATGTCCATCGGCGCCCCACGCCGCGCCGCGCTGCGGAAGAAGAACCAGGACGATAGCGGAAGCAGTAAGCACAAGTGACTTGCGAGACATTATCAAAGTATAGAGGTTGACCATGAATCCTCAGCCAACAACCGCTCCTGCAGCGGTCCGCCCACATCGGGACCTGCTCATGACTCGGAGCATCCCCATTTCCCGCGGAACCGCCTTCTAGCTCGCCGTACCCGCCACCCTCATCGCCTGCTACGACAACTATTTCAAAGCCTCGCCCAATTAACTCTCCTCATCCCGACGGTGAACGGAGAACGGCAACGAACAACCAACCAAATCCCGCATCCAACCCTCTCAGGAGCCCCCATGCCACCCATCTCCGGCCAACGCGAAGCCATCCTCCTCGAGACCGTCAACACCCTCCTCGACGCCCGCCGCACCAACAACCCCATCGCCGACCTCCCCGCCGCTCTCCAGCCCGCCTCGCTCGAAGAGGTCTGGTTCATCC
>CAXTRZ010000120.1:0-301 GCA_964246715.1 uncultured Acidobacteriaceae bacterium
AGGGACATCCACGCGCGAATTCGACCTCAGCTCCTCGGCGTAAGTGATCCGCGCCATTTCCGGAAAATATATGGTGCAGATGATGATGTTTTTCAACCGGGTAGTCAGAATAATCCAGCGTGCCGATCGCCCGCATGTCAGTCACGCCCAGTCCTGGCGTTGCACTTACCCGTCCCGCTTCATCAAGCCACACACAACCGGGAACCATCTCCCATGGCAGCGATGCCAATTGCGGCAGCGTTTGGTCCGGTTCGCCTCGCAGCACAACATCAGCGCCGGTTTTACGTAACGTAGCAAGCGG
>CAXTRZ010000120.1:311-7195 GCA_964246715.1 uncultured Acidobacteriaceae bacterium
ATCCATGTGGACCAATGATGACCTTCTTTGAGGGTCGATCGAGCGCTGCGATCCACTGCTGGGGTACACGCAATTCTGGCTGAGGACAACGCCAGAAGAGGTATGAAGGCGCAGTCGGAATGACCAAGAATTCTTCATTGAACCCATCTAGACGCTCGCGCACCTGCTTGAACGTTAGATTTTCCATCCAAGCATCAATTAACAACACGTCATGACCGAAGCTGCGCAACACTTCGCGTGCCGAGAGCAGTTCCAAAGGAAAGTGGGGCTGTTCGCAGCCAAAGTAGGTCGATCCCTTGAAGCTCCACTTCGGGTTTACAAGTGCATATCTCACGCCACCTCCTCAGCTACAAGGTTTGAGGTCTCAGTGGAGGTGCTACGCTGCTCCGCAAGCAGGGCGCGGTTTCGAGCCCAGAAGCTATGAATCGCCTGCAGAGTGTCCATGCAGGAACGCCGGGCCTGCCAGCCTGTATGCAGCGTCAATTTGCTTGTATCCGACACAAAAAGCGGTTGATCGCCAGGGCGGATACCGTCGTAGCGCAAAAGAGGTGTTTCGCCCGTCTCGCTTGCGATCGCTTCCAACATCTCAAGAATGGAGACGGCGCGCTCAGGACCGCCACCAAGGTTATAAATCTCGCCAGCCGTTCGGCGCTCCGCGTTTCGAGCTGCTATCATCGCATCGATCAGATCATGCACATGCAACACGTCCCGCACCTGGAATCCGTCCCCATAAACAGTAATGGAACGACGTTCCAGCACCGAGTAGAGAAAGTGCGCTACCCATCCCTGATCTTCTGTCCCAAACTGCCGGGGTCCCGCGATGCACGACATGCGAAAGACTACGGTCGGGAGATTGTAGATACGTGCGTAATCGCGCACATATTGGTCAGCCGCTCCCTTCGAGCAGCCATACGGAGAGTGAAAGTCAAGGGCTTCGCGCTCATTGACTCCTTGAAAAGAGGAGTCTGCCGCAACATAGCGGCTTCCGGCAACTTGCACAGGTACGGCAGACAGCGATCCATACACCTTGTTCGTTGAAGTAAATAGAACAAATGGCTGTCTGCCAGAACGACGAGCAGCTTCAAGTACATTAAATGTTCCCAGCACATTCACCTGAAAGTCGGAACGAGGGTCAGCGATCGAGGTCGTGACCGCAACCTGCGCCGCCAAGTGATAGATCTCATCCGCGTCTTCCGCGACCGCATACACATCCGCGGCATTGCAGATGTCACCCTGAACAAACTCCAACCGGTAGCTGCCAATAAGGCTTTGTAACCAGGCAAGATTGTGTTCTACCCCTGGCCGCGACAGATTGTCGAAGATGCGGACACGGGTTCCTGGTTCATTCAGCAATCGTTCGGCAAGATTCGAGCCAATGAAGCCCGTGCCCCCAGTAATCAGGATCGTGCGTCGCTTCCTATCCTTCATCGTTTGCTGTCCTTTCTTGTGCAGTTCCATGCTCAACGTCGCTAAGCCGTCAGTCCATAGGTGCTTAATTCCTGCAGCATCGTCTCAGCATTGTCCTCTGCGTCCTGATGCGCAAGCCACACCGCCAGTTCGCGGAAGCCTTCTTCATGAGTCACCTGCGGCTCGTAGCCAAGCAGACGGCGGGCCTTTGTCAGGTCAGCGAAGCAATGCCGGATGTCTCCAGAACGATACCTTTGCGTAATGACGGGCGCCAGCTCCGGCTTGCCCAGCGCAGTTGCAAGAATCTCTGCCACTCTGCGAATGGTGATGGGTTTGCCGCAACCGATGTTGATCACCTCTCCGTCCGACTCAGATCGCTCCATGGCAAGAATGTTTGCGTGAACGATGTCGTGAACACTGACGAAGTCGCGCTGCTGTTCTCCATCCTCAAAGACCAGCGGCGCCTGATTATTGATGAGCCGTGAAGCGAAGATTGCGGCGACTCCGGTGTAGGGGTTCGACAAGGCCTGCCTTGTCCCGTAGATGTTAAAAAAGCGAAGTGCTGTCACGGGAAGTCCGTAGGTGCGTCCATAGATCAGGCACAGCTCTTCCTGGTCTCGCTTGGAGAGCGCATAGATGGAATTGATCTCGGATGGCTTCGTCTCATTGGTCGGCTCGGGCTGAAGAACTCCGTCGCAGGCGGTGCAGTGAAGCTCCCATTGGCTTGCCTTCAACTGAGAGACGGAACGAACCGGGGGAAAGGCTGGTTGGCGGCAGACGCTGCAAAGATAACGGCCTTCGCCATAGATCGACATGGAAGACGCCACGATGAGCTTTTGCGGGCTGGCTTTTGTATCAAGAATCGCCTGGAGCAGCTCGGCCGTGCCTTGCGTGTTCACGCTCATATAGCGGCTGATCTCGTACATCGACTGGCCGACGCCCACCGTAGCAGCGAAGTGAAAGATGACATCGACCCCTTTGAGAACCTCACGCAGAAGGTTTGGATCGCGCACATCGCCCATGACCAGTTCAACCTCGCCGGAGAGGTAGGATGGTGGCCCGTTTTGATGAACCTGAGGCGTAAGGTCATCCAGAACACGAACGCGATGCCCGGCGGCGAGAAGCCCATCTGCAAGGTGCGAGCCGACAAAGCCGGCGCCGCCGGTGATGAGAACTTGCCTTGACGTGGAGGAATCCTTCATAGAGTTTGAGATCATAGTGCGAGTTCGCTCTCCTGTACTTCGTTCTCTGCAACGAGATGCCCTTCGGCAAAGGGTGCGTATCGTGTGACTGCCCACGCGGCGAAGTCGGCGAACTGCTGATTGTCTTTCGGCGGGCTGGTGTGATGCTCTTCCAGACCTAGATGAGCCGGAGTAAAACAAAGCGTGAGTGCCACGCGGAACGGTTCGAGAGCTTCCATCTGACGATCAAACCAGTCAATTGCGTTCGGGCGGAAGGAATCCGCCCAACTCAGCCCGGTCCGGAGGTACTGGACACCATGCTGCCTCATCCACTGCACCGCATCGTCCAGGCGTGGATCTTCATAGTGGAACCACTGACAAAACCCAGCACTGCCGTCCAATGGAAAATGTCTCACAGACATCTTCGGTCTACCGTCAGCTCGAATAAGACCTAAGTAGTAATGCCGATAGTAAGAGGAACCTTCGGCCTCTTTGTGACGGGTCTCGGCAGGCCAGCTTGGCGGCAAGTCGAAGAGGCTGTACCAGTGGATGCGCTCCACCCGACCCTTTAGCAAGCTGAGCGTCCGCTGCATGCCGAAGTCCTGAACCTCCTCCGCACCGAAGCTTGAGACCCCGACTTCAGTGACCCAGATCGGCAGACCGGTGATCTCATGAGCTTCCGCAATACGATCCGGCCACTCGTCAAGCTGCCAATGATTCCAGTCGAGCGGAAAACCATGAACACCAACCGCATCGATATGGTCCATGACGCCATGCCGGACCATAAGGCGCAGAAAGTCGCAGTCGCAGGATGAGACTCCACCGAGCACGATGGCCAAGGTTGGATTTTGCCTGCGAATCGCAGCCGACGCCAGCTTGACCATCTCCGCGAAGCGAGACCAATCAGAATCGAGCTTGAAGTTCCAGTGAGAAAGATTATTCGGCTCGTTCCATAGCACTATAGCTTCTACCATCAGGCAATCACCCTCAGCCAACCACGTTCTTGCGCAGGCGAAATTCTTCTTATTGTGTTGGGATGAGGCGAGCTAGGGAGCTTTCGAGCACACTCACCTACCGCATTCCACTGTACTGATGGAACTTAGGAATGCAAGTAGATGCTGAAGGTTGCTTCGTACGATTGGAATGACGCTCATGTCACATGGGGAACATAGGGTCCTGTGCAGGATGGTTCTTTATTCTCACCTCAAGTTCAACAGCCGCCTCCCGGGATTTCGTAGGGACACCCATTCATGGGATGCTGGGTGTCCCTGTGAAGACGTAGGCGGCAAAAACAGGCTATGCCCAGGGATCAATCACGATTTTGGTTACATCCTCTTTTTTGTCTCGCCAGATGTTGTACATTTCCGGCGCCTGATCCAGCGTAATGCGATGGCTGATGATGTAGCTGGGGTCGATCTGGTTCTTCTCAATGCGCTCCAGCAGAGGCTTCATGTAGGTGTGCATGTTTGTCTGGCCCATCTTCATGGTGATGCCTTTACCGAACGCAGCGCCGAAGGGTACTTTGTCGAGCAATCCGCCATAGACGCCGGGGAGCGATACTGTACCGCCCTTACGCACTGCCTGGATTGCCTGGCGAAGGACGATCGGTCGATCCGTCTCCAACATCAAGGCCGTCTTGATCCCGTCATAGAACCCCTGCAGCTCATTGGAATGTGCCTCAAGTCCAACGGCGTCGATGCAAGAATCCGGTCCAATCCCTCCGGTAAGGTCCTTCAAAGCTTGCAGAACCTTGACGTCTTCTTCGGAGTAATCGATCGTGATCGCGCCGATGGATCGTGCCATGGCGAGCCGTTCCGGTACGCGGTCGATCGCGATGACGCGCGCCGCGCCCAACATAAAAGCTGACGCAATGGTGAACTGGCCGACCGGCCCGCATCCCCAAACCGCAACCGTATCGCCGGGCTCGATCTGCGCGTTTTCTGCAGCCATGTAGCCGGTGGGGAAGATGTCAGAGAGAAACAGCACCTTCTCATCCGGCAGGTCGCTTTCAATCTTCAGCGGACCCACGTTGGCAAAGGGTACACGAACGTACTGCGCTTGTCCTCCTGCGTACCCGCCCATCATGTGCGAGTAGCCGAAGAGTCCTGAGCCTGAGTAGCCGTATGCTGTCTCCATCAGGTGCGCGTTCGGGTTGGTGTTATCACAGGCAGCCCACAGCTTCTTCTTGCAGAAGAGACAACTGCCGCACGCGATGGTGAAGGGTACTACAACGCGGTCGCCGCGTCTCAGGTTCGTCACCTCTTTGCCGACTTCTTCAACGATGCCCATGAACTCATGGCCCATAATGTCGCCGGCCTCCATGGTTGGGATGAAGCCGTCGTAGAGATGCAGATCCGAGCCGCAGATCGCGGTGCGTGTGATCTTGACGATCGCATCGTGCGGGTTGACGAGCTCCGGGTCAGGAACGGTCAGAGTTTGAATATCATGCTTACCCATCCAGCAAACTGCTTTCATGATTTAGTTCCTTTCGTAGCTAAGCCGAGATCGTTCCTCGGGGAGTGGGAACGGTCTCGCCATATAGGGAGCGTTTCATCTTGCCGATGACGCCGCGATCTCCATGGGTCGCGTACTGCGTCGTGGGAATCTCACCCGTCTCAGCCAGTGCCTTGAAGTGACGTAGGTTTTCGATCACTGCCTGCTTGGGGTTTCGTCCAACGAACGTTCCTAATACAGCCGCCAGCTTGCCGATGCGGAATTCCATCAGCACGATGACAGTTGTGCCTCGTCCGCCGGGCGCCGCCTCAAAGATCACTTCTCCGGCCTCATTGATGTCGCCGTCCACGGAGTGCCAGGCGATGCGCTTCCCGGGTTCATCCGCAAGTATCTCGGCGTTCCAGGTCAGCTCCTTTGCGTCATCGGACGTGCCGGCCTTCATTGTCCAGCGTGAGGTTCTGGGGCCGGTGCTCACCACCTTGGTAATCTGCTCCTGCCACGCGGGAGTACTCTCAAGGTTGCGCCAGAGTGCGTACAGATCCTCGGCGCTCCGTTGCACGAGCGCGGTGGTGCGAACCCACACCTTGCCGTCGTGATCGGTTGGCGGCGGAAGGTAATGGCCGTTTTGCAGAATGGCCGCGCCGCTTGAGGCGGGTAGAGCTTCGGCATTCGGTCTCTCGTTCAATGCTGATGTTGTCATTGGATCTCCTCTCGTTACTGTTCGTTGAGCGGCTTCGCCATCTTCTCGTGCATGGCGCCCTTCAAAGCTCCAGGGACGATGTTGGCCAGCATGCCTTCCACCTTCGTCTTGAGCGACGCCGCATAGACGTGATCGTCTCCCTTGAAGAGCGCATCCAGGCCCTGCTTCGCAACGTCATCCGGTTGTGATTCATGCAGGCCTTCGGAGCCTGCCTGTGTGGCGTCCATGCCTGCGCGATGGAAGAAGTCCGTATCCGTCGGACCAGGCTGCAGAGCCGTGACCGTGATCCCGGTATCGCGCAGTTCATAGCGCAGGGAGTGTGCAAACGAGAGATCGAATGCCTTGGTCGCCGCGTAAACGGCCTCCCTTGGAGCCACCATCTCGCCGGCAATGGACGCTGTAAAAAGGATCTTGCCTGCATTGCTCTTTAGCATGTGACGAACGATGTGTTTGGCGAGGTGAACCGTTCCGGAGCAGTTCAATGCGACCATTGTCAGCTCCTCGTCGAGATCCGTCTCCGCAAACAGACCTCCCACTCCGATCCCTGCGTTGATGCACGCGACGTCTACGGTGCGGCCCAGCGAAGTGACCTTCTTCCAGAGCAGGTCAACGCCTTCGCGTGTGGATAGATCCGCTTGTACCTCAACTACTTCGGTCCCCACGCTCCTGATCTCAGCCGATGCTGCTTCCAGTCGATCTCCCGCGGAGCAGAGGATCAGGTCGAAGCCGCGGGTACCGAGTTCTTTTGCAAGAGAAAGTCCAATGCCACTTGACGCGCCAGTGACGAGTGCGAGTTGCTCAGCCATGATGATGGCTCCAGATGTTTAGGATTCGTGCGCTCGTGCCGAAAGCTAGGATGCATGCAAGTCTAACCAAGGCTTCGATGAGAGAAGATTTTGTTGGTGAAGCTCATATGGCCGGCTTCAGGCCGAACGGGCCATATGGCTTTGTTTGCTTCCCGACTTACCTGCTCTGGAGCGGTTTGGAGATGGATTCAAGGCTCTTGCCGGCGGCTTCGACCCCGATGAAGCCTTCGAGAATGGCCGCGCCGATCATGAGAGCTCCACCCAGGGCGTAGCCGGCGGCAACGGCGGGCTTTGAGCCAGTGTGGATGAGGACGCCGAATAGGAATGTAGCGCCGA
>CAXTRZ010000121.1:0-7183 GCA_964246715.1 uncultured Acidobacteriaceae bacterium
AAGTTCGTGCAGATGCTGGATGGAAACGAGCGAGCGGGACTGGAGGCGACCGGTCTTGACGAGATAGTCGTAGATGATCTTGGAGAGGTAAGCGATGTCCTGGTCGGGGCCGTAGAAGAGCTTCTTGGTCTCGTCCATATTGACGAGAGAGCGCGAGAAGCCGGTGCCGATGGGGTCGATGAAGACGATGTCGGTGAAGTCAAGCCAGGTGCCGGGGTTGTCGGTAAGAGTGGCGGGATCAGATGGGCTCTGGCCTTCGGCGCCGAAGTTGACGCGCTTCGGACCAATGGCGCCAAGGTTGAGGTAGACGGAGGCAGCGCCGGGACCGCCGTTGAAGGCGATGGTGATGGGGCGGCTGAGCCCGGCTGGACCACGCTCAGGGCTGTCGACGATGTACGAGGTGTAGACGACCTCGCCGGTGGCTTTGCCTTCAGCGTTTTTGATGGGCAGGGTGCCGACGGTAGCGGTGTACTTGAGGGTCTTGCCCTCAAACTGGATGGACTGGTCGACGTGGGCGTCTGGCGGGAGTGGGTTGGGCGTGGTCTTGTCGTCGGCGGCGTCGGGCTTGGCGTCAGCGCTGAGGGCGGGACGGTTGGGACGGCCCTGGGCAGAAGCTGAGGCGTGGAGCGCGGGCACGGCGAGCAGAGCGAGGGCGAGCGTCAGGCGGAGATTCTTGGGCATGGAGACCATCGTAACGCAACAGAAGAATCGGCTCGGCTATTCTGGGTTATCCGCTCAGACTGAAGAAGTACGCCGCAAACCCATACGAGAAATCAAGTTGAACCGATCACTCTATTTCTTCGGCGGATTCTTCGGCGGAGGCGGCGGTGGCTTTTGCGGAGGCGGCAGAGGCTTCTGCATCGGCGGAAAACTCGATTGCGCACATCCTCTCCGTCCCAAGTCATCCGGAGGTCTCCACCTTGTGGTGCATCATGACGTTATCCTGCATCTTTCCTAGCAAACGCTCGTTGAAGGGCATCGTCGTACTGCTTTTGGAGAGTTCCGCCTCTCGCTTTCTCAGCACCGCCAGACGATCCACGGCATCATCCCCATGGACATTGGCCCACAGATCCTCATAGTCCATCGCGAGCACATTCCATCGAAAATGAAGGTCGGAACAATCGATGGCATTGCGCTCATTTTTCGCCACCAGAGACCACAGACTAAACGCTCCGGCAAGCACTGTTAGGGTCGGACGCACCCAGGCCAAGTGCGGCGGAAGCACAGCTGTCAGCAATGTCAGCGTCGCGCCAGAAGACAGCAGCAGACTCGCTACCACCAACGCCTTCTGCCGAAACTGGTAGCGGTTCACGAGCGCACCAAAATACTGAGACCGAGTCTCCGCAGAGAGCCACGCATCCCAAAGCACGCCGATCTGGAAATCGCCCAGCATTCACCTGAGAATACACCGGTCCCCCACCCCTCTTGCCACTTGTCGGGCGATCTGCATGATGTCTTTTCCCTTACTCGATTATCGGGTACATATCCTCGGCATCTACCAAAGAGACTCAAGACTCACGGAGTTGAGCAACGATCTTTCTGCTCGGCATGGAATTCATGGAGAGAAGCCGCATCTTGTGGGAGAATCAGAGGGATTCGTGACAGGATCTCGAGGAGAACGACGATGCGGCTGGCGATAAAGGGTTTGGCGGCGGGACTGGCGGTGTGTGGGGTGGCAGGGACGGCGCTGGCGGCGAAGCATGACAAGGGTCTGGTGGTGCCGCTGAAGACGAGCGCGGGCGAGGATGCGGGGACGGCGACGTTCAAGCAGGAGAAGGGCGACAAATTGATGATCAAGCTGGCGCTGAAGGGGCTGCCAAGCGGCGATCACGCGGTGCATATCCATGCCAAGCCGCTGTGCGAGGGGCCGGACTTCAAGACGGCCGGCGGGCACTTCAATCCGGATATGAAACAGCATGGGACGATGAATCCCATGGGACACCATAACGGCGATCTACCGCAGAATGTGACGATCGGGCCGGACGGTAAGGGGCAGGCGACGTATACGGTCAACTATCTCTCCATGGGTACGGGGACGGCGAACGACATCCTAGCGAACGGGGGAACGTCGATGATGGTGCATGAGAAGGCGGACGACATGAAGACGGATCCGACGGGGAACGCGGGGAACCGGATTGCATGCGGGGTGATTATCGAGGCGCCGCCGGTGAAGTGAGGGGTTTCGGCCTGACCCTTAGTAATTGAAGTAAGATTTTGATTCTGAGTAGCTTGGCCTTGTTTCAAAGTTGACGATTGCAACAAGAGGTGTGCGTTGGGATGGGAAGGGTGAGGGAGTTCTCCTCGCCCTTCTGTTCTTTGGGCTTTACCCGGCTGTCATCATTGGGGAACTTAGCGAACGGGGGCTGCGTAAGGTTCCTGCATGGGCGTTCTTAACATGGCGATCCCGCTGCTGACCGGCTTTGGCGCCGGACCGATAAAGCATGGGCTGCCGCCGCTGGCGAAGGGCTTTGCGCCGGCGGGCGGTGCGGACGCCCGGGGCGGAGCGGACGAGAGGCTGCCGCCGAGCGGGTTTGGGTCCAATGAGGCGCCGAATCTTAAAACACCTGAGGTGAGGGTGCAGCGCACGCCGGAGCAGCAGGCGGAGCAGGATGCGCTGGCGGAGTTGGTGCAGCAGTGCATGGGCGGGGACCAGGGGGCGTGGCACCGGATGGTGGCCGGCCAGCATAAGCGGGTGTTCGGGATCTGCTACCGGTTTACGGGCAGCCAGAGCGATGCGGAGGATATGACGCAGGATGTCTTCCTGAAGGTCTACAAGAATCTGGGGAGCTTTGACCAGACGAAGGGCAGCTTCCAGACGTGGCTGACGACGTTGACGCGGAACATGCTGGTGGATCAGTTTCGGCGGACGAAGCTGGAGCGGGCGACTGAGTCGATGGACGCGAGCCTGAGCGGAGAGGACGATGGGCCGACGATCAGTGAGCGGCTGGCCGACAGCCGGCCAAGCCAGGAGCAGAACTACGCCGGGCTGGAGCTGAAGGCGAAGATCCAGGAGGCGCTGACGAAGGTCTCGCCGGAGCTGCGGGAGGCGGTGATCCTCCGCGACCTGGAAGACATGGACTACAAGGAGATTGCGCTGGTGCTGAAGATTCCGGAGGGAACGGTGAAGAGCCGCATCTCCCGGGGGCGAGCGGAACTGGCAAAGCTGTTGCAATGTATAGAAAGGCAGGTGATGTAAGTGGCACAGATGCTCATATTCGACGATTTCGATGGATACCACCCGAAGGCCGGGCCGTACTGCATGGCGTGCGAGGCGATGCTCGCGGATGCGGTGGACGAGACGCTGGGCGAGGTGGATAAGACGTGGTTCGACCGGCACATTGCGACCTGCACGGTGTGCGCGGAGCGGTTTGCGAATGCGCAGCGCGGGTCAGCGTGGCTGGAGATGCTGAAGACCACCAGACCGGAGCCGGGCGCGGACCTGATGGCCCGGATTCTGGCAAAGACGGCGGAGCTGCCGGTCCCGCAGCCGAAGGTGGAGGTCAAGCCGGTGCGGGTGAACAATAGCCTGGGCGGCATGGTCGTTCCCTTTCCGATGATTGTGCAGCCCAAGGCTCCGTGGCGGATGCTGCTGGAGCCGCAGATGGCGATGACGGCGGCGATGGCGTTCTTCTCCATTGCGCTAACGATGAACCTGACCGGCATCCACGTGAACCAGCTGAGCGCAAACGACTTGAGGCCGGAGAGCCTGCAGCGGACCTACTACAACGTCAGCACAAAGGCGGTGCGCTACTACGATAATCTGCGCGTCGTGCATGTGATGGAGAGCCGCGTGGAAGATATCCAGGAGGCGCAGGAGGCCAGGCAGCACCGGCTGGCGACGCAGCAGGATAGCCAACAGGAACAGCCCAAGGCTGAGCCGCAGGGTGAACCCCCTATTGAGCGCAAGGCGGACCCGGCGGCTCCGAAGCAGGAGAAGAAGCCAGAGGCCGGCGGCGGGATCAGCTGGCGCGAGGAGCCGGTGCATACGCCGGGAGTGTCTCGGGTTCTGGTTGAGCAGAACAGTTTCAAGGGTTGGGCCCGCTCGTCGCTGGTGGCCGCAGTGTTGCAGTTGAATTTGGCAGGAGGCCTGGGATGAGCACTTTTGAGAACAATAATGAACAGGCTTCGGCAGCGGATGCGACGAAGCCGGCGGCGTACTGCCAAAACTGCGGCAAGGGACTGGATCAGGAGTCGATGCGGGTGGTTGGGCCGGCGGTGTACTGCGAGGCGTGCCTGGCGGCAAGGCTGAGCGGGGCGCCGGAGAGTGCAGCGGGCGCGGGTGCGCCTCCCGCAGCCGCCTGGGCTGCGGGGACGTGGACGCCAAAGTCTGCGCCGAATCCGGCGTTGGCGGCGCTGCTGGGGCTGATCCCCGGCGTGGGCGCGATGTACAACGAGCAGTATGCGAAGGGTCTGTTTCACTTGGTGATCTTCGTGGTACTGGTCAAGCTTGCGGATGTGAGCGGTTTCTTTGTGCTGTTTGTGATTGGCTGGGTCTTCTATATGGCAATCGAAGCGCACCATACGGCAAAGGCGCGCCGAGACGGAACACCGCTGCCGAATCCGTTTGGGCTGAATGAGTTGGGCGAGCGGCTTGGGTTCAACAGGACGTGGCCTGGGCCGGGACAGCCTCCGTCAGGGACGGCAAGCAGCGCGTATGCGCCTCCGGCGTCCGCGTATGTTCCTCCGGCGGAGCCGGCGTACGGGACATCCGTCAACACTGGGTATGTTTCGCCGATGACTCCGAACTCTGGACAGTCCGCTTACGGGCAGCCTGCGGGGACATGGGGCGCGCCGGCTGAGGCGTACGACCCCGCTGCGGCGTATGCGGCTGGACAAGCAAAAGCGCCGTATTCGCAACAATACGGGCCGGTGTATGGAGGCGGTTATGGGCCGGGCTATGTGCCACCGGTGGCGAACCCATATGGTGTGCCGTATGCGCCCATTCCTCCGGTGCCGGGCGTAGAACCGGCCTATGTGCCGAAGCCGAACCGCTTTCCCGCGGGGGCGATTTGGCTGATCGGGCTGGGGATGATCTTCCTGCTATCCACGACGGGGGTGTTCCATACGCTGTTCGGCTGGACGCTGGTGGGTTTCGTGCTCATCGGGCTGGCGATATGGATCTTCCTCCGGAAGATGATGGAGACAGGGGTCTCGCTTGCAAGCGATGGCACGGTGGGGTATCCGCTGCGGGTGGTGCGGGCGCTGAACGCTTCTGTGTGGCTGCTGACGGCCGGCGTGCTGCTGCTGCTGAATGAGTACGACGTGGTTCCGTGGCGGAGAAGCTGGCCGCTGTTCATCATTCTGGCAGGCGTGATGGCGCTGCTGCAGCGGACTGCCTATAACTCGGCTGCGACGGCTGCCTACGAGACGGCACAGGTTCCTTCACCGCAGGCTCCGGCTGCGACCGGGAGCAATCCATACAGCATTGTGCCCGCGGGCGCGGCGGCACGCCGTGCGAATGAGCCGCAGAACTCGAACAAGAAGGACGAGGTGCTTTAGCCATGGCCAGTTACCCCCCACCGTATCCTCCGCCTCCGTATGGAGTGGACCCGCGGGACCAGCGGCGTATGCTGCGCGACCAGGTGCGGGCGCAACGGGCCGCATACAAGGCGCAGCGCGACTTCTACAAGCAGCAACAGCGGGCGACGCTGATGCAGGCGCGGGCGATGCGGCGCGGGTCGATTCTGGGGCCGCTGATTGTGATAGCGGTGGGCGTGGCGCTGCTGCTGATCCGCCTGGGGACGATTCCGTTTACGCGGTTTGCGGGCTGGTATGGACGCTGGTGGCCGCTGCTCTTTGTGGCGGCGGGACTGGTACTGGTGGCGGAGTGGGCGTTCGACCAGACAACGAGCAGCGGGCAGACCCCGTACGTGCGCCGGGGCGCGGGAGGCGGAGTGTTTCTGCTGCTGGTGGTGCTGACGGGGGCAGGGGCGATCGTGGCCACCTACGAGCGGCACGACTATTGGCTCGGCAACATGAACATCAATCCGGACAACTGGGCGGAGTTTCTGGGCGACAAGCATGAGCGCGAGCAGACGATCGACCAGAGCTTTCCGGCGGGGACGAGTCTGACGATCGACAACCCGCACGGCGGAGTGACGGTGATGGGCAAAAGCGACGATGGGCAGATCCACATTGTCGCGTACAAAGAGATCTACAGCCAGAACGACGGTGATGCCGATGAGAAGGCGCAGGAGCTTTCACCCAGCGTGCAATTGGCGGAGGGACGGCTGAGCGTAGTGGTTCCCTCGCGGTCCGGGTCTACGGTCGACCTGACGGTAACGGTGCCGGAGTCGGCTGCAGCAACGATTGAGTCCGGGCGGGGGGATGTGCATGTGTCGGCGTTGCGGTCGCCCATCAGCGTGACGGCGAACCACGGCGACGTGGACGTAAGCAACGTGACCGGGTCAGTGACGGCACACTTCAACCACCGGGACTCGTCGTTTTCCGCGCATGCGGTGACAGGGGACGTAACCCTGAAGGGCGATGCGGATGACCTGAACCTGACGGGGGTGACAGGCACGGTGACGCTCGATGGAGATTTTTACGGCGACACGCATCTGGAGAAGATCGGCGGAGCGACCGCGTTCCGGACCAGCCGCACAAGCCTGACCTTCGCCAAGCTGAACGGGACGTTGGACATCAGCCCGGAGGCGGAGCTGACAGGGACGCAGTTGGTTGGGCCGACGGTGCTGAGCACGCGCAGCCGCAACATCTCGCTGCAGCAGGTCTCCGGCGACGTCAACGTGAGCGATACCAATGGCACGATCGACGTGGCCAGCGTAACTCCGCTGGGCGATGTGGTGGTCAACGACCGGACGGGTTCGGTGACGGTAACGGTGCCGGAGGGCGCGGGCTTCAGCGTGGATGCGCAGACGACGGGCGGAGATATCTCAAACGACTTTGGGTTCTCCGTGCTGGAGGCGAACCACCGCAACAGCGTCAGCGCGAAGGTGGGAACGGGAAAGGCGAAGATCTCGATCTCGACCACGCATGGCGATGTAGCCGTGCGTAAGGGAAGCGCTGCGGTGTCGGAGCCAGCGCCGGAGAGTCCGCAGACGCCCGAGATTCCGGAAACTCCAGCCAAGCCTGCAAAGCCGGGGAAGGATTCCAGATCGAAACAGGTGGGAACCAGCGTTACCTTCTAAGTTCCAGGCCAAGTTCTGGGGCTAAGTTCCAGAAC
>CAXTRZ010000122.1:0-5626 GCA_964246715.1 uncultured Acidobacteriaceae bacterium
AGAGGCGCTCGAAGGGGGTGAAGAGGCTAAGGGTCCAGAGGCGGAGGAGGCGGACCTGGGTGGAGTCGGGATTGGAGGGGTCAGCCGGACGGTGAACCTGGATGGCAAGCGCGATGGTCTGCGCGAGAAGGATCGCGATCAGGACTAGGGCGTCTTTGAATCGGGTGAAGAAGGATTCCATGTTGACAGGGCGAAGAACGCGCAGGGCGTTCCCTTCCATTATCAGGGTTGCAGGGTATGGTTTGAGCGTTTATGACGTAAAAGGGGAGTAGCGAGGAGGAGGCGGGTTGAAGAGACAGAAGGGTGAGCGATGGCCGCCGGGACCGAGCTTGGCGAGCCGCGTGGTGGATGGAACGCTGTTCGCGATCGACTCTCCGGAGTTCTACCGGGAGAACGCGGCGCGGTATGGAGACCTGGTGTCGTTTCAGACGCCGAATGGATTTCGGCAGTTTCAGTTCAATCATCCGGACCTGATCCAGGAGATGCTGGTGCGCGATGCGGGCAAGCATGTGCGCGGAGTGGTGCTGCGGCGCGCGCGGGGCATTCTGGGGGACGGGCTGCTGACCAGCGAGGAGCCGCTGCACCTGCGGCAGAGAAGGCTGGCTGCGCCGGCGTTTCATCGGACGCGGATTGCGGGGTATGGGGAGGAGATCGTCCGGGTCTCCGGCGAGATGACGGCGGGCTGGCCGGATGCGGGACAGATTGAGGTACATGCGGAGATGGTGCGGCTGACGCTGCGGATTACCAGCCGTTGTCTGCTTGGGGCGGACGTCCATGCCAGCGTGCAGACGTTTGTGGACTCCATGGCAACGTTCAACGACTATCTGCCGTTTGCGCTGCTGCCGGGAGCGCAGTACCTGGAGAAGTTTCCCGTGGGGCCGATGCCCGGGATGAAGCAGGCGTTGGCGGCATTGGATGAGCTGATCTTCGGAATGATTGCGGAGCGGAGGGCGAGCGGCGTCATTGGGAACGACCTGCTGGGGATGCTGATGGAGGCCGGCGATGAGGAAGGGTCGATGTCCGACAGGCAGGTGCGCGATGAGGCATTGACGATTCTGCTGGCGGGTCATGAGACGACGGCGAATGCGCTGACCTTTTGCCTGTGGCAGGTGGCGAAGTATACCGAGGTGCAGGATCGTATGGCGGAGGCGGTACGCGAGGTATGCGGAGACCGGCTGCCGGGGGCGGGGGACTATCCGCGGCTGAAGTACCTGGAGATGGTGTATGCGGAGTCCATGCGGCTATATCCGCCGGCATGGGTGGTGGCGCGGACGGCGATGGAGGGATACCGGATGGGGTCCGGTGCGTGGATTCCGGAGGGGGCGCATCTGATTGCGTCGCAGTTGGTGGTGCATCATGATGCGCGGTGGTGGCCGGAGCCGATGCGGTTTGATCCAGAGCGGTTTACAGAGGCGGCGAAGGCGGTGCGGCCGAAGTTTGCCTACTTTCCGTTTGGCGGCGGGGCGCGGTACTGCATCGGCGAGGGGCTGGCGTGGATGGAGGGGGTGCTAATGTTGGCGGCAGTGCTGCAGCGCTGGAGGCTGCGGCTGCCGGATCCGGAGATGGCGGCTGTTGAGATTACACCGAAGTTTACGATCCGGCCGAAGGATAAGGTGCATGTGACAGTGGAGCGGCGCTGAAACGGGCTCGTGGTGGCGCGGGTCCGTATTGGAAGAAGATCATGCAGAACAAGCTGGATAGCGGGCCGGGGATCGAGGACAATTTCCACGCGCCCCTCATGAATTCGCAACGGCTAAGGTGCGGAGTTGGGCATGAAGTGGGCCTGTCAAGAACGATCACGCAGGAGCACGGCGGGACGTTAACGCTGCTGGATGACATCGGCGCGACTTGCTTCCGGCTGATGCTCCGCTGGTGAGAGAGGGAGGTCGTGAAGCCGGCGGGGGATGCCGATGAAGGAGATGTGGGGCCGAGATTTTGGAGGGGCTGGGCTTGTGAGGATGTTGCTGGGTTCCACGCTGTTGGATCATCCAAGAATCGTGTTGGCGCGGCATGCGGCTGTGGTGGCGTCACGGGGGCTTGTGGCGAAGTTGCCGGCTCCCGCGCCGCTGCGGCATCGCCCGGAGTTGGTGTGGATCAGCGTGATCTCGGACTCGCTGGTGGCGGCGGGCTATGCGGTGATGTTGGCGTGCATGGTCTATCTGGCAGTGCGGCTGCGGCGGATGAAGGACTTTCAGTCCAGCCGGTGGGTGGTGCTGTGGTTCGGAACGCTGATTATGGGGTGCGGAGCCTCGAAAGGCGCGGCGCGGATCAAAGAAGGAGTTGGACATGCAGCTTAGCGAGGCGAAGGTGTTGATTGTGGATGACGAGTGCGCGCTGCGCGAGATCTTTGGCAAGTGGCTGGTCGCGGTGGGCTGCGGCGAGGCGGTGACAGCGGTGGACGGCGCGGATGCGTTGGAGAAGCTACAGGAATCGAAGTTCGACCTGCTGATCAGCGATGTGAGAATGCCGCGCATGGATGGGATCACGCTGGTGCGGCGGCTGGCGGAGTTGGGCCAGTCGATTCCTAGCATCATCTTCGTCAGCGGATTTGGGGACCTGGATGAGCGGGAGATGTATGGGCAGGGCGTGGAGGCGTTTCTGGCGAAGCCGCTGCGAATGGAGGAGCTGATTGTGGCGATTCAGCGGGCGCTGGCGGACCGGAGTTCGTTGTGGCTGGCTCCGATGGAGGTGGCTCCGCGGCAGAGATTGCAGGTGCAGGTCAACGGATGCACGGCTTCCGAGATGGATCGGGAAAAAGATCTATGGCTTGGGCGCGGCGGCTTCAGCGTGAACTATGCGCATCCGCTGAGCCTGGGAAAGGTCGCATTTGAGTGCCTCTGCGGGGATGCGGGAAGCGAGCAGGAGGTGCTGAGCGGGCAGGGGGTGGTGCGCTGGCGTTCAAAGGCGGATCAGCGGGTCGGCATCGAGTTTGTATACGTTGAAGGACCGAGCAGGACGTGGGTGCTCGAGAAGCTTGCAGAGGATCGGCCGCGGTGTTTCCTTCCGAGCTGATGGAGGCGGTGGGTAGCGGGTAGTAGATCGTGGAGCCGCGGGCGGTGCGGGTCCGTGACCAGCTCGAGAGGCCTTAGTAGTGGCGGCCGCGGCCGAGCCCGGCGGGGAAGTGGTAGGCGGCGCCGATGGTGAAGAGATGGGGATCGAGGCCGTGTGGGGGGAAGTCGCGCCAGTCCTGATAGTCGTAGTTGGCGCGGAGGTTAAGGTAGCGGGTGAGGTGGTAGTCCACACCGCCGCCTAGGGCGAAGAGGTTGTAGGCGAGGTTGGCGTAGGTCACACCGTCCAGAGCGAAGTTGAAGACGCCACGTCCGAGCATGGCCTTGGCGTAGGGCTCGAAGCGGCCGTAGGAGCGGTGATAGCGAACGCCGTACTCGTAGGTGCGCTCGTATGTCTTGTCGATGTTGGTGTGGGCCTGGTTGAGGTCGAACTCGATTCCCAGGTGGCTGGTGACATCGAAGGTGGTGTACAGGCCAAGGCCCTTGAAGCCGGGGGCGTAGTCGGAGCTGCCGCCGACGTAGTCCAGGCCAACCTGAAAGTCGCCGGTGCGGGAGGCGGTGGGCTTGGCCTGGCTGCGCAGGGCAGAGACGGAGAGGATCAGGCAGAGTGCCGTGAGATAGCGTTTGAACAAGCGTCTCCCTTTGGATCGCGCCGGCCACCTCATCCTTTCCGGCTTGCGGGGTAGGACGATGCGATGGTGCAGTCAGGTTACAGCAAAGCATGAAGGCCCGGTTGGGGAGCTTAGCGCAGAATGTAGGCGATGCCGGCGGTGACGGCGACGGGGGACAGGGTGCGGCTCTCGAAGTCGGGCCACTTCTGGAGTTCGACGTCGAAGAGGCGGAGATTGAGCTTGTGCGCAAGACGGTACTCGCCGCCGCCGCCATAAGCAAAGACGTTAAACGAGGTGGAGACGCCGGAGAACTGGTTGGTGATGGAGCCGCGTCCGATGAGGACCTTGCCGTAGAGAGCGGCTTTGCGGCGATGGACGGTGAAGCGCGGTCCGGCGAGATAGCTGTTCTCGCCGATCTGGTCCGGTGCGGCGAGGCCGCCGAAGTGGAGATCGGCCTCCAGGCCGGCGAAGCGGCAGAAATCGTAGTCGCCGAAGAGGGTGAGGCCCTTGTTGTAGCCGTCGGAGTAGTCGTTGTTGAGCAGGAGCGCTCCGACCCCGGCCTGGATGCGGGCGGAACGGGTGGCGGTGTACGAGGCCTGGGCGTGGACGGCTTGGGGGGTGGCGAGAAGGGAACAGACAGAGAGGCCGGCGAGCGCGGCCCTGGCGGTGCGGTTCATCGGATCTCCCTGTGCCGGATGCCTGGGACTCTGAGTGTTAGCTTCCGGCTACAAGACTGCCAATCTACAGCTCTGAAAAGGCATTGGGCAGGCTCTTTGAAGGAGCCTGCCCGCTTTGCTGCGTTACCTGGTTGGAGGAGGGGTGGGCGAGGTAGCCGGAGGTGTCTGGGCCGGCGGCGCAGTGGTAGGAGCGGTGGTATCAGTAGGTGGAGGCGTGGTTGTGTCCGGGACGGTGGTCGGCGCAGTCGGCGGGCCAACCGCGCCCTGAGTGGCGGCCGCAGGTGGCGCAGCAGCGGCGGGATCTGCCGGAGCCTTGTACGGCGTCAGCTTGATGTACACCGGCGCGACTTCAAACGGCATCTTGTCGCTGGCGCTTAGGATGGGCTCGAAGGCGGTGTGCAGGGTGATGACCTGATCGGTCCAGGGATCGAAGCGGAGGAAGCTTGAAAGGGGCTCGGCTGCCTGCTGCTTCAGGTCCTTGACGTCGAGCTTATCGCCTTTGGTGACGAGCGCCTGCAGCCAGAAGCTGGTGTCCGTATCGGACTTGGTCAGGCCGTCGCCGATGAGCGGCTCATTGAGGGCCTTAAGACCTTTGAGGCGCTGCTGCAACTGCTGGAGGTAGAGGCCGAAGTACCGTTGCCCGTCGACGAGTTCCTTGGCCTGAAGCATCTCGACTGCTTTCTTGGCGGCCTCGGTGTTGTCGGCGTCGGTGTGGTGCATGGGAACGCGCTTGAAGGCGGCGTTGTCCGGGAAGAGCAGGCGGTCCGAGAAGGCGTATTTCGTATCCAGACGGTGGCCGGTGATGATGTGCGCGAGCTGGAAGGCGAGGATGGCGTTGAGGTTGCCCATCTGCTGGGCTCCGTCCTGGGTGATGACGGCGGTGGTGTCGATGAGGCTCTTCGAGATGACGATGGTGTTGCCGATCGCGAGCGACTCAAGCGGCTCTGTCAGCAGAGTGCGGACGTGCACCGGGCGGCTGACGGCGATGTTGTTGTAGGCGAGGATGTTGTTGGCGAGCGCCTCAAGGGTCTTGTCAAAGTCGCTGGGAGCATCAAGGAGACCGGCCTGGAAGAGGCGGTCGATGATGTTGTCCTCCGCCTGCTGGACGAAGGCGCGCTGGGCTCCGAGCGGGCTGACGTCCTGGGCGTCGTTCGAGACGTCCTGGGCTCCGACGACGTCCATGGAGGTGTTCTCGGCCTCATGAGCCGGAACCTTCAGGACGTAACCCCAGATGTGGTTGATGGCCTTGAACTTGAGGGTGCTGGTGCGGCTCTTGGGGTCGGACTCTTCAATGTAGACGGAGGTGGGGAGCCAGAGGTCAGGCTGCACG
>CAXTRZ010000122.1:5636-7157 GCA_964246715.1 uncultured Acidobacteriaceae bacterium
CTGCACGTTGGTGCGCCAGGAGTCGAAGTGATAGTAGTCCTGATAATCCTTGTCGGAGCCGGCAAAGTCTCCGTTGAAGCGGACGACGTTGCCGTCGCGGGAATCGATCCAGATGCGTCCGAAGAAGCGGCCGCGATCGCCAGCGCGCGCGGGTGCGACGTCGAAGACGGCGGTGGGAATGGTGCCGAGGAAGTCATTGCGGACGAAACCGAAGGTGTAATGGGCCTTATCGAACTCGTTTGAGTCCATGAGGAGCATGGAGACGAAGCCGGCCTCATGAAACTGCAGGTGGAGCGATCCACCGAGGGTTCCGAGAAAGCTGCCGCCGCCCTTGAGGAAGCCGAAGTGGCCGGACTTCTCATTGGCCTTGGGATTTTCCTTGTAGGCCTCATCGCTTATGACCTTGCCGAACTCAACGCGACCGAGGAAGTGCTCGTCGGACTCCGGCACCTGGCGCATGACCGGGTCCGGCTTCATGTTCTGGATGTAGGTTTCAACCACCGGGGCGCGTTCCTTGACGACCTTGATCACCTGCTTTTCGCGGATGACGGCCTTGTCGATCAACGCGCTTTGGCCGGGGGTCAGCTTCTTGCCCGCATTGGCATCCTTTTTCTTGCTTCCGATCCCAAGGACGGGGAAAGCATGGGCAGGGAGTGCCGTGGCGACAAGAAACGCCAACGAGAGTCCGGCGATGGTGGGATTCCTGGAAATCATGAAGTTGCGGCTCCTAGTGGGTTGAAGACAAATGGGAGTGGGTACTTTGGTGCAATCCCGTTCTGTACTGATGCTAGCCGAATTCTCTGCTGGTGCGAAATGGGACAATCGGGTGACGCAAGATGGAACAGCCCGGTTTGGGAGGGTTCCGGACCCGGTTTAGGGCGGGTCCGAAGTGAGATGGGCCGGCCTAGCTGGCGATCTGGAAGGAGATGTTGACCACGCCTTCCCAGTCGGTTGGATTACCGGTGGCGTCCTGCGCGGGTTTGAAGCGCGTCATCTGGACGGCGTGAATGGCGGACTCATCGAGTCCATGACCGAGACCGTTGGTCACGCCAACGACGGAGACGGCGCCGGCGGCGGAGACGCGGATGCGGACGGAGACGACACCCTCCAGGTGCATCGCCGTAGCCTCCGCGGTGTAGGCGGGACGGGGCTTGTAGAGCACCTGCGGGCCGGAGCGGACGGGAGGGTGCTCCGCGCGAATCGCCGTGGGATTGACCGGAGTCTCGTTGTGGCCGAGCTGCACTACCGCGGGACGGCTGTCGACACTGTTGCCGTTCGAGCCGAGAGTCCCGTTGGTGACACCGCCGAGCTTGACGCCCTGCACCGGGACGCCGCCCCTGCCGCCGAGAGTGCCATTGGGCTGGCCGCTGCCCAGGTTGACCGCAGAGGCTGGAGGTCCGCCGCCGGTGTTGGTAGAGGGCATGCCGGCCAAGCCGCGCTGGCCCAGATTGACGTTGGAGGTGGCGGGACGATTGGAGGGTGCGATGGGGTTGCTCGCCGAGCCAAGCGCGACCGCGGCGG
>CAXTRZ010000123.1:0-7042 GCA_964246715.1 uncultured Acidobacteriaceae bacterium
CGCTGCCGGGCAAGCAGATGGCGATCGACGCGGACATGAACGCGGGGCTGATCGATGAGCAGGGCGCGCGCAAGCGTCGCGAGGTGATTGCGCGCGAGGCGGAGTTCTACGGCTCCATGGACGGCGCCGCGAAGTTCAACCAGCGGGATGCAATGGCGACGATCCTGATTACGGCGATCAACATTATCGCCGGCATCATTATCGGCACCTTGCAGCAGGGGGTTGACCTGCTGACCGCGGTCAAGACCTACACCATCCTGACCGTTGGGGACGGCCTGGTCACGTTGATTCCCAGCCTGCTGGTCTCGATCGCGGGCGGCATCATTCTGACGCGGGCCTCAAGCTCAGGCGATCTCGATCGTGAGCTGGGCACGCAACTGCTGCGCGGACGCAATACGCTATGGATCGCCTGCGCGCTGCTGCTGGGGCTGGCGCTGATTCCGGGGCTGCCGAAGATTCCGTTCATCCTGCTGGCGGGCGCGGTGGCGCTCATTGCGCGCAACGCGCCGGAGGCGAAGGATGAGGTGCCTGAGCTCGCCATGACCAAGGCCGAGAAGGCTAAGGCGGCGGAGAGTGCAACCGCGGGTGGAGAGAACCTTGCGAGCCTGTTGAAGATGGATGAGCTGACGCTTGAGATCGGCTTTCAGCTGATCCCGCTGGTGGATGAGAAGCAGGGCGGGCAGATGCTGAATCGCGTGCGCGCGCTGCGGCGGCACCTAGCGACGGAGCTCGGATTCATCGTGCCGCCGGTCCACATCACGGATAACCTGCGGTTGAAGCCGAGAGAGTACTGCGTGAGCCTGCGCGGCATTGAGATTGCGCGCTGGCAGACGGAGCAGAACTCGCTGCTGGCGGTGAATGCCGATCCCCGGGCCAGACCCATTCAGGGCATTGAGACGCGCGAGCCGGCGTTTGGCGTGGCTGCGCGCTGGATTCAGAAGGGGCTGGAGGATGCGGCGCTGGCCGCGGGCTACAGCGTGGTCGATCCGACGACGGTCATCGCAACACACCTGGGCGAGCTGATCCGGCGTCATGCGCATGAGCTTTTGGGCCGCCAGGAGACCAAGCGTCTGCTGGATGCGCTGAGCGAAGGCTATCCGAAGCTGGTGGAAGAGCTGGTGCCGAAGCTAATGACGCTGGGCGAGGTGCAAAAGGTGCTGCAGCAGTTGCTGCGGGAGCAGGTTTCGATTCGCGACCTTGGCGCCATTCTGGAGATTCTGGTCGAGGCCGCGCAGCAGTCGAAGAATCTGGTTCATCTGGTCGAGAGCGTCCGTCAGCAGCTTGGGCGTGGGCTCATCTCGCCGCTGCTGGACGCGGAGGGCGGCCTCAAGGTCCTGACCATTGAGCAGAACCTGGAGGCGGAGCTGGTGGCGACCTTTGATCCGCACTCCTCCATGCTGCTGGGCGCGGGCGCTCCGCGGGCCGGACAGGGCGAGTATCTGCGCAAGCTGCTGGAATCTGTGAAACGGCTAACCGGCGGCGGCACGACCATGGCCCTGCCCGTGCTCTTATGTCCATCGCCGGCACGCTACCATGTGCGGCGCTGGCTGGAACCATTCGTGCCCAAAGTCACGGTACTTGCGCCGGGTGAGATTCCTGCCGAGGTCCGGATTCGAAGCGTAGGAGTGGTTGGATAAGAGGACGGCGGATGCCGCAACAACTGAGACGGGCTGAACAGACGATCCGGTCTGAACAGACGATCGGGCTGAACAGATGAAGGAGCAGGCAATGGCAATGGCAACGGCGATGCGGAGTGCGGTTCCGGCTGGGATGCTGGCGGGGATGCAAGAGGAGAATGGCATGTTCAATCGATCGACGAACGAGGCGACGATCCAACTGCCTCCGCTGTCCGGGTACGGCTCTACGGAAGGATCGTCAGCGAACTCCGCGGGCGGCGCACTGGACCTCATCAGCACGGCGGAGCGGGAGCAGTTGTTGATGGAGCATCTGCCGACGGTGCGCTACTTGGCCCGGCGCATCCATGAGCGGCTGCCGCAGCATGTCGACCTCGACGACCTGGTCTCTGCCGGCGTGGTCGGTCTTATTGACGCGCTCTCGAAGTTCGATCATGAGAAGAAGGTGCAGTTCAAAAGCTATGCGCAGTTCCGTATTCGCGGCGCGATTCTGGATTCGTTGCGGACGCTCGACTGGAGCCCGCGTGAGCTGCGGCGCAAGGGCCGGGCGGTGGAAGAGGCGATCCGTAGCGTGACCCAACGGGTGGGCCGCGCGCCGGTGGAGGGGGAGATCGCCGCCGAGATGAAGCTGACGCTGCCTGAGTACCAGGGCCTGCTGAGCGATCTAAAGGGGCTTGAGATCGGGATCCTGCACATGGAGCGCTCGCAGGACTCCGGCGATGAGGAACTCGCCTACATCCCGGGCGCGCCGGAGGAGGATCCGCTCTTCCGCTGCCTGAAGGGCGAGATGAAGCAGCGGCTTGCCGATGCCATTGAAGATCTGCCGGATAAGGAGCGCATGGTGCTGACGATCTACTACTATGAGGAGCTGACCATGAAGGAGATCGGCTTGACGCTCGGCGTGGTGGAATCGCGCGTCTCGCAGATTCACTCCTCCGCAGTGGTTCGTCTGCGCGCGGCGCTGGCTACGCTGAAGCCTGACGGAGTCGACGCCAAGAAGCGCGCGCGGGTCGCTCGCTAACCTGCAAGACGCAGTTCAGCAAGACAGCAGAGGAGCGGATGGATGGATAAGGTTCTCGGTCAGGATAGGAGGGACGCGACGTTCGCCGGCGAAGCAGCCGGTGCGCCGGCGGGCGAGAGGCCGCTGGAGGCTTACAACTTCAGCCGCGCCGGGCGGATCTCGAACGAGCAGATGAAGGCGATCACCACGGTAAACGATCTGTTTGCGCGCAACCTGATGCATACAGTCGGCGCTACCCTGCGCACCAAGTTCATGGTCAACCTCGTCTCCGGCGAGCAGATGCCGTACTTCGAGTTTCTGGGCCGCATCAACGACCCCACTTACGTCTGCTCGATCCTGCTGGAGCCGCTTGGCGCGATCGGACTTCTTGAGCTGGATCTCGCACTCGCATCGCCCATCGTCGATCTGTTGCTGGGCGGCGTCGGCAAGTCTGAACCGGCGCGGCAGCTCACGGACATCGAGGAGTTGCTCATCCTATCCGTCGTGCAGATGGTCGTGAAGGAGCTGAACGCCGCGTGGATCACGGTTGGCCTCCGCTTCCACATGGAGAAGCGCGAGACGGCGGCCCAACTGTCGCACATCATGGGGCCCGGGGAGAAGACGCTGTGCGTGCGCTTCGAGGTGAAGATGCCCGGGGCGCAGGGCATGATGAACCTTTGCCTTCCGGCGACTGTGCTGAATACCATCCTCCGGCAGAGGATCGCCGAACAGGGAAACAAGACCCGGCGCAGCTCGCTCGAGGTGCGGATGCGAGTCAGGGAGCTGCTGGGCGAAGCCTGCATCGGCACGGCGCTGCAGTTCCCGACGGTGCGGCTGAAGGCGCGGGAGGTTGCGGCGTTGACGGAGGGATCGGTGATCCGGTTGCCCTTGCCCCGGCACTCCGCGGCAGAGCTTCGGGTGGGCGGGATGGTCTTCGGAAAGGCGCGGCCGGTGCGCACGGGCGAACATCGCGGAGCGCGCATGGAGGCGCCGGAAGCGCCCGGCGCAGGCGCGCATGCCGCAATGGTGAACTAGGAAGGCTTGAGATGGAGAGGTCGCATGGCGGACGCACCAGACAACCAGATCGTAGACAGCCAGATCGTAAACAACCAGATCATCGACCAGGCGATGGTGGCAGCGGCGGCCGGCGGCGAAGGCATGGCGAGCATCTTGTATGACATCGAGCTGGATGTCACGCTGCTCTTCGGCTCGCGCGAGATGCCGCTCAAGGAGGTCCTTGAACTCGGCCCCGGCGATGTCGTTGAGCTGGACCGGCATGTCTCCGAGCCGGTGGACCTGGTGGTGGGCGATCGCATTGTGGCGCGCGGCGAGGTCGTCGTCGCGAGCGGTAACTTCGCCCTGAGAATTACGGAAGTAGCAACGCCGCAACTGCGGCTGGAGAGCATTCGATGCCTCTTTTAGACGGGCGACTGGGTAAGGTGGCGGCCGCGCTGGGCAGCGGCGAGGAGACTGCGAGGGCGGTGCGGGACGCCGGAATCTACGGCGATGATCTGTATCAGCCTTCGAGCCGTCAGCGCGGCCCAGCGATGGAACCGAGCGCCAGAACCTGCGGCGCGCCGGAGTGCACCAGCGGCTGGGTTCGTCCATGGCGCAACCGCAAGCGGCCCATCTTCGAGGAGGAGTGGGGCTGCAGCGGCAAGTGCCTGAAGACGATGGTGCGAGCAGCCATCCGCCGCGAGACGGGCGAGATGAACGGCATCGGCGTGGACGTGCCGCACCGGCATCGGGTTCCGCTTGGCCTTGTGCTGTTGGCGCAGGGGTGGATCACCCATCCGCAGTTGCAGGCGGCGCTGGAGGCGCAGAAGCAGACCGGGCAGGGCCGCATTGGCGACTGGCTCGTCCAGAGCTGCGGTCTGGCCGAGGAGCGCGTGACCCGCGGCCTGGGCGTGCAATGGAGCTGCCCCGTGCTCGCGATGAACGGCTTTTCGCCTTCAGCAATGGCGCTGGTGATGCCGAAGCGCTTCATCGCGGAGTTTGGACTGGTTCCTCTCCGGATTGCGGGCGCCAGCCTGCTGTACCTCGCCTTTGAGAATCGCACCAACGCCGCCGCGGCGCTCGGCCTGGAGCAGATGACCGGCCTGAAGGTGGAGAGCGGACTGCTGAACGGGACGCAGTTCCGAGCCGCGAAGAAGGCGGTACTGGAGGCTGAGTCCGTGCCCATGACGCTCGACACCGCGGCCGACGCCGATGAGCTCTCCACGCGCCTGACCAAGGTCCTGGAGTCCAGGCAGCCGCTTGCCTCGCGGCTGGTGCGCGTGCATCAGTACTACTGGATGCGTGTCTGGCTGGAGAGCGGCGCGATGAGCGGCGTGGGACGCATCCCAAGCGACACCCACGAGGTCGAGGACTATCTGATTACGGTCAAGGACTACACTCCGCGGAACTAGACTCGCGGCAGGAAAAAGAAGCCCCGGCTTGCCGGGACCTCTTTCCGCGTGGGTGATGACGCGCTACTGGTTGCTGATGACTGTGGAGGCTTCCACGCTCTCAGCGGCCGAAGAAGACCCAGGTCCGAGGCCCAGTTTGATCAGCGCGCGGGAGTCCGGAACGAGCTTGGTCTGCCAGCCGTTCTCCGCCTGGAGCTTGACCATCGCGGCCTGGGAGGTCGAATCCCACACACCCGTAGGCTCGCCGTTCATATAACCGTTCTTGATCAGCGCGGTCTGGATTTGAACGGCGCGGGAGGGAGCGATGCCGGCGGGCGCGGCGGAGGCGTGCGAGGCGGCGCGGGAGACATGACCGCGAGCAGCTTTAGGAGACGTAGGGCCCCGGTGGGGGTGAGGCATGGCGAAAAGCGGACAGACTGTGGTGAGGAGAAGCGCAGAGGCAAGTGCATGAGAAGAAGAAAGCCGCATAGGGTACTTTTCAACCTCAAGGAACAGTATCCGGCTAAGCAATCCGAGGGGTTCGGCCGAATTGAGCTAAGCGTATCGCGCTTCCGTATGCAATTGCAACAGGAAAGGTTGTCCGTGTTGAGGGAGTTTTTGGGATAACAGGACGAGAAAAGGGCCACAACCGGAAGCGTTGTGGCCCTTTTCTTGGTGCTGCTGGTAACTCCTAACGGAGGGTGCCGCCCAGGAAGTTGCTGCCGGCGTTCTTGCCGCCGCTGGGATTGCGGACGACGAACACTACGTCATCGCCGGGCTTGAGGCGGGAGACGACGGCTTGATAGCTCGCATTGTCCACGATCGGCTGGCGGTTGATCTCGATGATGATGTAGCCCTTGGCGAGCCCAATCTCATCCGCGAAGGAGCCGGGAGTTACGGTTGTGACTGTCACTCCGCCCTGGATGCCAATGCGGGTGGCCGAGGCGGCGGGAAGCGGTGTCACCGTGATCCCGAGCTTAGACTGGCCCGCGTCGGACTCCTCCGGCGTATCGGTCTGCGGGGCGGCTCCGCCGAGATCCGCGTAGACCTTGGCGCGATCGCTGATGGTCACGGATGCGGTCCGCTTCTCCGTGCCGCGCAGGTAGCCGATTTGGACCGACGAGCCGACCTTACGCGCGGAGATATCTGCCACCAGATCGTCGCCATCCTTAATCTGCCGCCCATCGATAGTGAGCAGGATGTCCTGCGGCTTGATGCCGGCCTTGGCCGCGCCGCCGCCGGGAACTACGGAGCCGACCAGCACGCCCCCATTGGCGAAGCCGTACACCCGGCTTACGGCGGAGGACTGCTGTGCCTGGAATTGGATGCCGATGGAGCCGCGAGTGACCTTATGCTCCGGGCTGATGAGGTCGTTGTAGACCTTGGCGATGATGTTGGACGGCATGGCAAAGCCGACGCCTTCTGACCCGGCGGACTGGGTGTAGATGGCGGTGTTCATGCCGATGACCTTGCCGGTCATATCCACTAGCGGACCGCCGGAGTTGCCGGGGTTGATGGCCGCGTCCGTCTGAATGAACTTCTGGAACTGCTTGGACAGACCCTGCGCGTCGCGCTCGTCGATGGACCGGTTCTTGGCCGAGACGATGCCGGCGGAGACAGTCTGCGACAGGCCGAAGGGGCTGCCGATGGCCAGCACCCAATCGCCAACCTGCGCGCCCTCCGAGTTGCCGAGCTGAATCGCAGGCAGCGGCTGCTTGGCATCAATCTTAATGACGGCGGTGTCGGTCTCCGTATCCACGCCGATGACGTGGGCAAGGTAGCCGGGATCGCCAGTGTCGGGATCGCTGGCCAGCTTGACATAGATCTTGTCGGCCTTATCAACCACGTGGTTGTTGGTGATGATGTAGCCCCGCGGATCGACGATGAAGCCGGAGCCCAGCGCGCGGCGCTCGCCGCCGCCCATCTCGTCATCGTCTCCGCCGCCGCCACCCTGGCCGCCGAAGAAGCGGTTGAAGAAGTCCTGCATATCGCCTTGGCCGCCGCCGCCCTGGCCATCAGGG
>CAXTRZ010000124.1:0-7038 GCA_964246715.1 uncultured Acidobacteriaceae bacterium
GGCGGTGACGGAGGAGGATGTTCTGGGAGCCTGGGAGGCGCTGGGCGAGGGCCCGGGCGTGGTGGAGGCGGCGGTCGAGTTGGAGCGGGAGATCAGCGTGATGGTGGCGCGAAGTCCGCGCGGCGAGGTGAAGGTGTATCCGGCGGCGTGGAACCATCATGAGAACCAAATTCTGGACTGGAGCGTGATTCCCGCATCGATCCCGGGGTCGATGGAGGGTGAGGCACGGGAGATTGCGTATGAGATCGCCGACACGTTTGGGCTGGAAGGGCTGCTGGCGGTGGAGATGTTCGTGACGAAGGGCGGTGAACTGCTGGTAAATGAACTGGCTCCACGGCCGCACAACAGCTATCACGAGAGCGAACGGGCGTGCGTAACAAGCCAGTTTGAGCAGGCGATTCGCGCAATCTGCGACCTTCCGTTGGGGGATGTGGACGTGGTGCAGCCGGCGGCGATTGCTAATTTGTTGGGTGATCTTTGGTTGAATGAGGATGGGTCGACGCGCGAGGTGTGTTTTGATAAAGCGCTGGCGGTACCTGGGGTTCGGCTACATCTGTATGAGAAGCTGAAGCCGCGGAAGGGGCGGAAGATGGGGCATCTGAGCGCAGTGGGTGTGACGGCAAGTGAGGCGGTGGAGCGGGTGCTGAGGGCTAAGGCTGCGCTGTAACGGGTGTGTTCCGTAATGGTGCTGGTTACTATTGCAGCGCATATATCGTTACCTCTTTCGTCTTATGTTCGCCATTGAACATGCTACGCTCAGGCGCAGTGCGACATCGAATGTCCCGAGTGTTTGTGGAGTATCAATGAATGGACGAGAGATTGAACGGTTGCTGACCATGATTGACGCAAATATTGCGGCGAATCAGACGATCGTCAAAGACGAGATGCTGCGATTTATTGCGTCACATGAGGACCAGGTGGTGAGTGAGTTGCGTGCCCATGAGAGCGCCGACATTCCCACTTCGGCCGGAGTGATGACGATCCGACTGTCTGATTTGCGTGAGCTTGTAGCCTGAGTGCTGGCAATCCTTTTTACCCTGCTGCTGGGTGCTTACCTCTTCGGACCGGGATTGATTGCCCGGCTGATTCTTGGATTTGCGGTTCCACGCAAGACGCTGGTGCAGAGCCGAAGCGAAGAGGTGACTCGCTCGATTGTGCAGGCGGTAGTTCCCTTTGGCATCGCAGTCGCGTGGGCGCGATTGACTGGGGCGTTGGAACAAAGCGGCCGTCTGACGGATCTACAGACGGTCTTCTCCGGCGTCTACAGCACACCCTTCTTCGACACGCATCGAGCGGATTTCTTTGCGAGCCTGCATCACTTTTACAGAATGAATCTCTGCGTGTTGTGGCGGCTGTATGTGCTGGTGGTCGTCTTCGCGCTGGCGCTGAACCTTGCGATCCGGAACTACAGCCGGCTGCGTGCCGCGCTGCCTTTGGGCTGGCAGAAGTCGCTGTTGGCCACGCTGGTGCTGCCGCGTGTCTCCGAGTGGCATGTGTTGCTATCCGAGATGCTGCTGCCCACCGGTGACTTCTTCCTGGATGCGGACGTGCTGACCAAGTCTGCGACCTTGTATCAGGGCCGGGTTCAGGACAAGATGCTGGGGCCGGATGGGAGCCTGCAGAACATTACGCTGGCCAAGCCCCGGCGCTTTTTACGCGAGGAGTATGAGACGGCCAAGCAGGAGGGGCAAGCCGTGGACCGCGAGTTGTTCTGGCGTCCGATTGCGGGAAACCTGTTTGTGCTGATGGCGTCCGATGTGGTGAATCTGAATCTTAAATACATCCGCAAGAATCCGATCGTCTTCCATGCGTCGGATGAGGAGCGGTTGGTGCTCCGCAGGGTGCTGGAGCGGTTGAGCGATGAGGACGGCGAGAAGTGAAGACAGTAAAGGCGGCAAGGCTCTATAGGAGTCTGCCGCCTTTGTTGCTCCCGTGTTGTTCAATTTAGCCGATATCTTCGGTCCAGTCCTGCAGGTAATTTTTGAACTCGGTCATGAACTTGCCGGCGTCGGCGCCGTCGACGATGCGGTGATCGAAGCCGAGGGTGAAGCGCTGGATGGAGCGGATGGCGATGGTATCCTGGCCGTCCTTGTCTGTCAGGACGAGCGGCTCCTTGTTCAGACCGCCGACGCCGAGGATGGCCGCCTGCGGTTGGTTGATGATTGGCGTGCCGAACTGCTCGCCAAAGATGCCTGCGTTGGTGATGGTGAAGGTGCCGCCCGAGACCTCATCCGGCGCCAGCTTCTTCATGCGGGCACGGTCCGCCAAGTCCACGATGGAGCGCGTGATGCCGAGGAAGTTCTTTTCCTCCGTTTGCTTGATGACGGGGACGATGAGGCCCCAGTCCAGCGCGACCGCGATGCCGATGTTGATGTTCTTGTTGTAGAGGATCGCGTCGCCCTGGATGGCGGCGTTGACGACCGGATGCTTTTTGAGTGCCTGGATGGCGGCGCGGGTGATGAAGGGCATGTACGTCAGCTTGGTGCCGTTGCGCTGCTCGTACTTGTTCTTCTCCTTTTCACGCAGCTTGACGATGCGCGTCATGTCCACCTTGAAGACGGTGTGGACGTGCGGGCTGGTGCGTTTGGATTCGACCATACGCTGCGCGATGATGCTGCGCATCTTGGTCATGGGGACAAGCTCGCCAGGCTGCTGGACGCCGCCTGCGGCCTTGGCGGGGGCGGTGGTCGCGGGAGCCGACTGGACGGCGGAGAGAGATGCGGCCTGCGCTATGGAACCGGTCTGCGAACCGGCCTGAGCCGCGGACTGCGAGGCCTGCTGGGCAGGGCTCTGTTGCGTGGCAGCCGCTGCGGCCAAGATGCCCGGCGTGGTGGGCTGGCTGGACTTTGCTGGGGACGGGGTCTCAATATGGCCGAGGATGTCTGATTTGGTGATGCGACCGGCTGAGCCGGTGCCGGGCACCTGGGTGAGATCAATGTTGTTGTCGCCGGCGATCTTACGGACGAGCGGTGAGGAACGGGGATTCTCGCCCTGTGAGGCCTGAGCCAAGGGCACGGCAGGCGCACTGGACGGAGTGGGGGCGCCGGGCTGCGCCGGAGCGGAAGCGGCCTTCGGCTTGGACACGCCGCCGCCGATGATTGCGACGATAGTGTTGACTGTAACCGTCGCGCCTTCCTTCACCTTGATCTCGGTCAACGTGCCGGCGACGGGAGAGGGAATCTCCGCGTCGACCTTGTCGGTGGAGATCTCGAAGATGGGCTCATCGCGTGCCACGGTGTCGCCGATGTTCTTGAGCCACTTGGTGATGGTGCCCTCGGTGATCGACTCGCCCATTTGTGGCATCGTGACGTCAGTGCCGGCGACGGCTTCCTCCTCCGGCTCGGGGGCGGGAATCGCCATGTCCTGTGCGGCCGTTGCCTCGGCGGCGGGGGTAGCGGAGTCTGCTTTCAAGTCTGGCTGAGCAGCGGCAACGGGCGCGGGCGCAGCGGCAGAACCGGCCTCATCAATGGTGCATACCACGGTGTTGATCTGCACCGTGGAGCCTTCAGGCGTCTTGATCTCGCCCATCACGCCGGCTGCCGGCGACGGAATCTCTGCGTCCACTTTGTCGGTGGAGATCTCGAACAGGGGCTCATCGCGCTCCACCATCTCACCCGACTTCTTAAGCCATTTTGTCAGCGTACCTTCGGTAATGGATTCGCCCATCTGGGGCATGACAACTTCGGTCGGCATGGAACATCCTTCTTGTGGTTCGTAAATGGTACTGCGCCATTGGATTATAAGACGTGATGTGCGGAGTTGGCCCGGCGTGTGCGATTATGGAACGCTCGTGCGGTTTACCTCACGGGAGCGGCAAGGATAGCGTCAAGCGAATCCGCCCAGATCATCTGCCGTTGAAAGACACGGCTGAAGCTGCGCGAGACCGAGTGGATTGCCTGCTCCATCATCTCCGCAGGAGTGGGTATGGGGTCCACGGGTGACTCCAGCTCGAGGCTGGTCACGCCTCGGTTCGCGATGCCGCAGGGGACAATCCAGTCGAAGTCGCGCAGGTCGGTCGTGACATTAAGGGCGAAGCCGTGCGAGGTGACGCCTCCGGAGACGTGGATACCGATCGCAGCGAGCTTCTTCTCCGGCACCGCTCCTTGCGCGAGCGTCCAGACGCCGGTGCGGCACTTGACGCGCTCGGCCAGGATGCGGAAGTCGCCGCAGACACGGATGAGGACCTCTTCAATCAGGCGGACGAAGTCGACCGGGCCAAGGTGCGGGCCGCGTTTGCCGGGAAGATCGCCTCGCAGATCGAAGATGGGATAGCCGACAAGCTGACCCGGGCCGTGATAGGTCACGTCGCCGCCACGATTGATGACCTGAAGCTCCACGCCCTTGTGCGCCAGCAGCTCCTCGGAGGCAAGGATGTTCTCGCGCCTGGAGTTCCGGCCCAGCGTGAGCACGGGCGGATGCTCGAGAAGGATCAGCGTGTCGCCGATGAGGTTCGCCTTCCGCGCGGCGACCAGACGTTCCTGGAGCGCGAGGCCTTCCGTGTAGGGGATTCGCCCCGACGAGAGAAGATGAATGTACATTAAGGCCGCTCCAGCCTTTCCCGCCACATGCCTTTGCTCATGCGGAACGGCTGCAAGCTCTCCCACAACTTATTACGAACAGGCGCGATGCTGTAGCCGCCCTTCTCTAACCAACTCTCTGTTTGTGTATAGCCACCGGCCATCGTGAGATGGTGAAGTGCTTGAGCGTAGTTCATTGCATAAATCTGCACGTCATCTTGTCGCCTTATATGCCAGACGTAAACCATAAGTAAACTCTGGATCTCCGCATATTTCTGATGAACGCTCCAGCGGGAGGTCTCTGCGACCTTAAGTTGCAAGGGCCGTGCGACGAGACCTTCCGCCCTGCCGTAGTAGGCAATCAGATCCACTCCCTGGTCCCAGAGAGGAACCGCAGCATGAACGCCATCCTCAACCAACTGTGCAATGAGATGATTACGTCCCAACACCTCAATGACGTTTGTGCGGTTTGGATCTCTCATCATCTGCTCAAGATCGGTCTATGCTCACCCGGTTCTCACAGCTTCTTCCGTCTGAATCTTTACCTTGTAGGTCATATTTCCTCCTTCGATTTCCTTAGACGTTCACCGCCATGCCTTCCACACTCGAGAACCCGTCCAGCAGGCTTTCCGAGAGCGTGGGATGCGCGTGGATGGTGAACATCATCTCTTCGACCGTGGCCTCCAGCTCAATGGCGGTAACGCACTCCGCAATGATCTCCGTCGCGTATGGCCCAATAATGTGAACGCCCAGGATCTCGCCGTACTTGGCGTCCGAGACGACCTTGACGAAGCCGTCGTGCGAGTCCAGGATCGTGGCCTTGGAGTTGCCGACGAAGGGGAACTTCCCCACCTTTACTTGATAGCCCTTCTCCTTGGCTTGCGCCTCGGTGAGGCCCACGGAGCCAATCTGCGGATCGCAGTAGGTGCAGCCCGGAACGCGCTGGCGGTTGACCGGGCGGGCATATTTACCGGCCAGCCTTGACGCGACAACCAAGCCGCTCATCGCACCCACATGGGCAAGTTGTGGGAGACCGCCGACGATGTCGCCGATGGCGTAGATGCCCGGCTCGGTCGTCTCCATCCACTCATTGGTCATGATGAAGTTGCGGTCCGGCGTGATGTTGACCTTGTCCAGGCCGCAGTCGTATGTGCGCGGCGCGCGGCCCACGGCGACAAGCACGTTCTCCGCCGTCCTGGTCTGGGGTTTGCCGTTGGAATCCACAAACGAGACTACGGCAGCGCCATCGTTCTTCTCAATCTTCTCCACCTTTGCGCTCAGGAAGATCTCAAAACCACGCTTCTTGTACAGCCGCAGCAGTTCTTTGGAGATCTCTTCATCTTCGACGGGCACCAGCCGCGGCAACGCCTCAATGATGGTCACTTCCGCGCCGAAGCTCTTGAAGACCGACGCAAACTCCACGCCGACGGCACCGGAGCCAATGACGACCATCGACTTCGGCATGGCGGGCAGGGTGAGTATCTCCATGTTGGTCAAGATAGTTTCATCCGGCTTGTAGCCCGGCAGCATACGGGCATCGGATCCCATCGCCAGCACAACCTTTTTTGCTTTCACCTCAGTGGGCTTTTGCGCGTCGTAGCCTTCGGCCTGCGCATCCTTGGGCTTGCCCTTATCCTCATCCGTTACGCTGATGGTGAAGATGTCATCCTGAGCCGGGCCGGTCAGACGGCCATGCCCGCGGAAGACGGTGATTTTGTTCTTCTTCATCAAGAAATCAAGACCTTTGGTGTGCTTGATGGTGATGTCGTTCTTGCGCTTGAGCAGATTGATCCAGTTCAGCTTCGGCGCGTCCACACCGTCGATGCCGTAGCTCGCTGCATGCTTCAGGTGGTCCCAGATCTCAGCAGAAAACAACATGGACTTGGTGGGAATACATCCCCAGTGGAGGCAGGTGCCGCCCAGCTTGTCCGTCTTCTCGATGAGCGCAACCTTGAGCCCGTACTGCCCCGCGCGAATGGCGCAGGTGTATCCCGCCGGGCCTCCGCCCACAATTACTACATCAAAAATTGTGTCTGCCAAAACATTCTCCAATCTCTGTAGATGATACGAATCCGCCCAACACATCTATCTTACGCCGCATGCAAAGGAGCGGCTGACATCAGTGCGGTACTCGTCCAAAGACCGTAATTTCATGAGAGTAAAGGGGCGATGGAGAGGATTGGGCGCAACCCTGAAGAGCTTTCGCTCCGTCTATGGTTGGTGATGGGGACAGTGTTTCTGAAGGCGCTTTTGATTGTAGGAGTGCTGCTTCCAGGCGCGGCGAGGGGACAGGTGCCGGTCTCACTGATGGGCAAGTGGCGGGTGCAGCGAATTCTGCCGACTGAGCGGGTAGGGTGCTGGGATGAGGAGCGGGCGAAGACGCTGGTTGGTTCAACGCTGACATACCAGGCGCATGCGATGACTTGGCAGGGTGGGGAGGTGCCGCTAAATGGGATTCGGGCGGTGGTCAGAAGGTTGACACGAAAAGAGTTTGCGACAGAGTACGGGGTGGGCCTGGAGG
>CAXTRZ010000125.1:0-6967 GCA_964246715.1 uncultured Acidobacteriaceae bacterium
GTGCAGAAGAGGCTTCTCGAAGAAGAGGTAACCGAGTGAGCTAATGGTGATGATCGCGGTGGACGCAAGAACGATGGAGAGGTCAGTTGGCAGCCAATGTGCACAAGGTGGCGTTTGGCTGCGGTGGCGAAGACCGCAACCAAAAGGAGATGGTTGAGATAAATGGAATACGAGGCGTCGCCCAGATAAAAGAGGATGGGATGCACAGATCGAACACGGGATCATACTATGCCGAGCAGAATGGACGAGCAGGGCAGTCCCCAGACGAGGTAACGCCAGGCCACGGATTCACCAAAATGGCCTGCCGGGCGCCATGAGTGTATATCAGACGAGGCGATGCTGGTGTAAGAAATTGTAAGCAATTTGCTCCGTATTTATGGGCCCCGCCGGGAGTTGATCTAAGAGAGTAGGCCGGTCAACAGGTCATGCCATGCCTGCGTGGTTACCTTTTTTGAGAAGTATCTGCTGTAGACGGCCTGACACTTTATGCGCATGGCGGGCACCGCCTGCTCATCCTGCCCCCAGGCGGTAATTTGCATTGCGACCTGCGACGCGCAGCCAGGTTCTAGCACCCAGCCAACTTCATACTGCTCTATCCAGCGCGCGATTCCAGAGGTTCTACTGCCACAGAAGAGAACCGGACGGCCGACGGCCAAAGCGCCAAAGAACTTTGACGGCACCACGGTTCCGGTCCATGCCGGGTGAAGGCTGACGACGTGAATATCCGCAGCCGCGAGACGAAGCTCCAAATCAGCGGCCGACGCAAAGGGAATGAGGCTGATGTTGCGATCTTCCTCTGACAAGGCCTGTCGAAGATTGGTTTCGCGGTTTCCCTGCACGCTGAAGGCGAGGTGGACCCGTGCATCCCGCATGCCTCGCACCAGAACCAGAAGATCTTCAAAGCTATGGGCTCTGCCCATAGTTCCTGAGTACATGAGGGCTAACTTAGCCTGCCCAAAGATGGCATGTCGTACGTTTATGGGAACGGGAGCGACCGATGGCGGCTCCGAGAGAGCCCAGGGAACCAGGGTCGCCTGCTGCTGCTTGGCCGTGTAGCGGCCCAGCAACTCCCGCATGCAAGAGCCGATGTCCACAATGAGGTCGCACGCACGGTAGCTTGGCTTGAGCAGATGTCGGAGAATACGAGACAGAACTCCGTCACGGAAGAGGATGCCGTCCGCATAAGCTGCCTCAGGATAGAGGTCGAAGCACCAGTGAACGATTCTGGTTTTTGGGCGGAGAAGACGCCAGACTGGAGCGATGAGCACGCTCAAAATTGGGTCGGTGCCCATGAGAATGACGTCAGGCGTTCCAGATTTCAACGCGATGAGGGACCAGGCGAGAATCATCCAGACGGCGTTAAGGATTCGTCCCCGGGAGGAGCTCTGGGCGAGCCCGGGTCGCCAGATGCGATGGATCTTGACCTTATTCCACACGGAAAGAGCCCGGTAGGTACCGGAGCCTGATCCACTTGTGCGATTGCAGCAGTAGCCTTCGACCTCCCAGCCACGTTCCGCGAGATCGGCGGAAAGCTCGCTGAAGAGGATGGAACTGATCACCGGATCGGGATGCAAGAAATGATAAAAGACAGCGATTCTTGCCATTATGCCTGCCCCTCGACTTCATCTAGGGCCGGAGGCTTGTTCAAGTAGGAAGCGATGGCGGCAACGCTCTTCGACCTGAACCGTTCCCAGGTGAACTGCTCCGCGCGGGCTCTTGCTCGCAGCTTCATCTCTGCTAACTCATCTGGATGTGCTGATGCCCAGGCGATACGGTCTGCCAGGAGATCGGGCCTTCGGGGCTCAACTATAAATCCGTGTTCACCATCCACGATGAGATCGGGCGCAGCAGTATGGGTTGTGGAGAGGATAGGCAGGCCGCTTGCGAGCGCTTCCAATAACACCTGTCCGAAACCTTCTGCAATGGAGGGAAAGACAAAGAGGTCTGCGTCACGATACGCCGCTGCGAGTTCGCTGCTGCTGACCGAAGGGCGGATGGTCACCCGGTCTATATATGGCTTGAAGAGGCTCAGGTCATCGACAACGCGACCGCAGACCGTCAGGTGAACATTCGCTGAGCCGAGCAGATCCAACGCCTCAAGAAGGTACTTGATTCCCTTACGTTGATTGATTCTTCCGACGAAGAGCAGTCGTAGAAAATCTCCGCCTGCTCTGGCTTGACTGTTGTCCGCGGGGCGGAAGCGTTGAAGATCCACTCCATATGGGATTACCGTGATGGCATCTGGCGATGTGCCATGATCCACCAGGCTTTGCTTGGTAAAAGTAGAGGCGACGAGGTAATGTGCGGCGAGATGGGTTTCGGCAACCAGATGCCGGTAGTCCTGTTCCGGAAGTGCAAGCTCCCACTCCTGCTCAAGGGAGCTTGAGCAATCCGGATGCAACGCGAGTTCTTCACGCAGAATGCTGCGCATGGTGGAAGGATGAGGATGAGCCTGGAAGAGCATCGCTGGGGAGCGATACTCACGAATCGCATCGTAGCCGCAGTAGCTATAGGTGATCAGGCCTGAGCTGGTGTACCGTGCCCGTCTGCCGGCAGCGCTGCCGAGGGTCACATCCATGGCGCGAATGCTTCTTCGCCGCCACTCGAATGGAATGGCAGGAAGTTTTTCAAGAAGGAGACAGCGAAGTCCGCTTAGGGCGCATAACGAGATCTTACGAAATGCGATCTGCGGAGCACTCCGGCGCAAGGCCAATTCTCTGAGTCCGGCAGGAAGATACTTGATTAGGAAGCGAGCCCAGGAGCTACTTTCCGGCCAGAACAAATCGGTCACCAGTGTTTCCAATAAACCCGCTTGTGCAAGCGCGATCGCAAGTTGATAGGAGTCGCGTGCACCGGCATGAACGATCACGGCTTTTCTCTGTGCCCTTTCGCGAGTCGGCTTATGCGCTAAGTGTGTCGACATGCTGAACGCCTGTGGCTTCCCTTCTCCAGAAACGAGCCGCTCGCTCTGAGGATACCAATCAGGATGACACGTTCGCGGTGTTTTTGAGAGCTTGTTACAGCGCAGGAGCAAACGTTAAAGGAAGCATATCGATGCTAGAGAGGAAGTCAGCTTTTCGCATGAGAAATGTAAGTAACTGTAGTAACCGCCTATTCGGCCACAGGTTTACTTATTCCAAGCCTTTATTACATAAGGGTAAGTTTCACCATTTTGAATGTCGTCAGGAGGCGACATTTAGAATCCAGGCTCTTCAGGATTTCGTCAGATTTGGGTATGGGTTTACTGCATCATCTTCGGCTGTTGTGCCTTTGCTTCCTCGTAGTTGGGTCGCTTCTACGCGCACAAGATGTCGGGCTGCAGCGTCGCGCCGTCGCTTCTGAGTATGTCCTGGGTTCGGGTGATCAGCTGACAATTCATGTTGCCGATCTTGAGGGCCTTACGGACAGGCCTCTCACCGTGGACCCATCCGGCCTGATCGACCTGCCTCTAGCCGGACGCGTGCAGGCCGCCGGTCTTACCATTCCGGAGTTGAAGGCTGAGTTGGTGAGCAAGCTGTCGAAGTATATCTCAAAGCCAGAGGTTGCGATTAATCTTGCGGTGAGCGGGAGTCAGCCCGTCTCCGTGATTGGAGAAGTGAACAATCCTGGCGTGCATCAGCTTGACGGAACGAAGCGCCTCTTGGAAGTTCTTTCATTATCCGGTGGAGTGAAAGCTGATGCGGGCCCTCGGGTTCTCGTGACAAGAGAGAAGAAATGGGGAAGCATTACAGGGACCGACAAGCGAGTAGATCCAGCAACGGGAGACACAACCGCAAGCTTTTCTTTGGACGCGCTTATGGCCTCCCGTACTCCGGAGGACAATATTATCGTTTTCCCGGATGACGTCATCTCAGTGCCGCGTGCGGACCTAGTCTACGTCGTGGGCGATGTTAAGAAGGCTGGCGGATTCCAGCTCTCGACACATGAGACGGTTCTACTGACGCAGGCGCTCACGCTTGCGGAAGGTCTGGGACCGGACAGTGCTGCGCACAATGCGCGCATCTTGCGGCCTGTTCCAGGTGGGGACGGAACTCCTCGCCAGATTCCGGTGGATATTAGCAAGATCTTCGCAGGTAAGAGCCCGGACGTTCTGCTCTACGCCAACGATGTTCTCTTCATTCCAGTGAGCGGTATGAAGGTTACGGCTCGACGTGCCATGGAAGCCGCGATCGGTGTCTCAACCGGCCTTCTGATTTATCGATAGAGCGACTGCAGGATACCTATCCGCTGCGAGACAGTCCGGGCGCGGGCGAGGGTAAGACGACAGGAGTTTGATGGAATATCCGCTTACAACACAAACGGAGGCGAACAGGCCGTTTCTGCCCTCGTCGCTCCAAGGCATATCGCCATCGTCCGGTTTCGCCATGCCTAGGCCTCAAGAGCCGGGCCATGGCATGTTGTCCAACTACCTTCAGCTTCTGAAGCGCCATCGCAAGCTCATTGCCCTGTGTGCATGCATAGGTCTGGTCACGACGTTGCTCATGGGACTTGGCGTGCTGCCCTTATTCACCACGCGGACGTCATTAGAGATTCGCAGCGTTAACCAGAACTTCCTGGACATGCGTTCCGTTGCACCGACCAGCAGCGACGCATCCGGCGACAACGACATGAATCTGCAGACACAGATCAAGCTGCTGCAGAGCGACACACTGATTGAGGCTGTGAGCAAGCGTCTGCTGGCAGAGCCGCATCCCGCCTCGATCCCGCGGGAAGATGCACTTTCCAGCATGCTGAGAGCGATACACCTGGGCGGCTCCAAGCCTCTGCCGTATGAGAGCCTCGTCGACGATGCGATGAAGCGAGTCAAAGTAAAGCCGATCGGCGTGACGCGATTGGTTGAGATCACATGCGAGTCTTACGACGCAAAATTCTCCGCGGCCTTCTGCAACACCATGACTACGACGTTTGAGGACGAGGATCTGGAGACGCGCTCCTCTGAGGCCCAAAAGACCAGCGAGTGGCTGACGCGCCAGGTCGCGGATATTCGCCTTAGAGCCGAGGAGTCTCAGCGCAGGTTGGAGCAGGCGGTCGGCGGTAATGGTCTCGTTCTTTCCGACAGCGCAAGCTCCAGCGGAGAAGAGCGTCTTCGATCACTGCAAGATGAGCTTACACGTGCACAGGCGGATCGTATTCAGCAGGAGGCGAAGTCCGGAGTCGCTCACAGCGCGAGCTCCGAAACCGTTCCCAGCTTGCAGGATGATCCCCAGTATAGGGCCTCCGAGTTGAAGCTTGCGGACCTGCAGAGCCAATTGGCGCAGGCCACCCCTGCACTCACAGACGAGAATCCCAAGGTCATCCGGCTTCGTTCTCAAATTGCGGATGCGGAGAAGGGATTACAACGCATCATCTCGTCGAACTCCGGACGTCAGGACAACGAGTACGAAGCTGCTCGCCACCGCGAGGCACTTCTTCAGGCGGCTTACAACGCCCAGCAGGCCTCGGTTTCGCTGGATCTGCAGAAGGCAGCCCAGGTCAGCTTGCTTCGCAAGGAGTTGGAGTCAGAGCAGCAGCTTTACCAGACGCTGTTGCAGCGAGCCAAGGAAGCGGGATTCGCTTCCGCTATGCAGGCTACCACGATTCGTGTGGTCGACCCTGCGAAGATGCCCCTGCAGCCGTCTTCGCCGCGCCGCAACATCGCGGGGGGAGCAGGGCTTGCGCTGGGTTCCTTGTTTGGGGTTGGGCTTGCGTTCTATCGCGAGCGTAACGATAAGATCTTCCGCAGCCCTGGCGACATCCCGCGGCGGTTGAATGTCAAAGAGCTCGGTGTCATTCCGAAGGCGATCCGATCCAGAGCACCGTCCGCTCCGTTTGCTCTTTCCACGTCCATCGGAGAGGAGAATGCAATCACACTGACTCGTTGGGGAGACAACTTTTCCATCGCGGCGGAAGCATATCGCAACATCACTTTTTCTATTTTGTTGGCCAATAGTAATAAGCGCTGCAAGAACTATGTGATCACCAGTCCGGGCGCGGGCGAGGGTAAGACGACGGTGGTCTCGAATTTAGGTGTCGCTCTGAGCAAGTCTCGTCTGCGCGTCGTGCTGGTCGATGGCGATTTGCGACGGCCCGCGCTTCATCGGGCATTCGGTATCGACAACCACTTTGGAGTGCGCAACATTCTGCGTGGAGAGATAGACCTGGAAAGTGTGCCGGCTGAGATCCTTGCCACGCAGACACAGTTTCCAAATGTGTCGATCATCCCTGCAGGCGAGGGAAAGGAAGATGTTGTCGAGCTTCTGCACTCCCCGCACTTTGGAGCGCTTCTTGCTCGTCTTTCTCGGGACTTTGACGTCGTCCTCATTGATACGCCGCCCATCCTTCACATGGCGGACGCCCGTATCCTTGCCGGGCAGAGTGATGGCGCCCTACTGGTCTGTCGCGCAGGCACCACATCGCATGAAGAGGCCGCAAACGCCAGGGACATCTTTGACCATGATGGAGTCCGTTTGGTGGGAACGATTCTGAATGCTTACGAGCAGGCCGACAACTATTACGGCTCCTACTTCAAATATCAGGATGCCGCGGACGGCAACGATGCAGTAGGTGCCGAACGATGAGGAGGGCAAGCCCTCAGCAGCCGTGGAGAGCAAGAAAACCGGGATTCCCGGTTCATACTCTTCCGTACGCTGGAGTGTGCCAGTATGTTTGAGCTTCTACTTCTTGTGGCTGCGCTGATAGCGCTTGCGGGCCTCTTCTTTGCCTATGACGGAAGTAGAGACGTCTTTCACCCGCTCATTTTTGTGGCACCCATGTTGGCATTTCTTTACAGCTGGATGCCCTGGAAGCTGCTTCAGCATGATGCTTTGAGCCGGTTCTTCCTTAAGGACCAGCTTATTCACGTTCAGATGCTGAACGTGCTGGGGATTTTTGCCTTTGTTGCGGGCTGTCTTGCGGTCGGGGTGCGCTTCTCTAGGCCGGCCGGCGACCGTCAGCGTTTTGATCCTCGCGTGTTGCAGCGGCTGATGAT
>CAXTRZ010000126.1:0-3551 GCA_964246715.1 uncultured Acidobacteriaceae bacterium
ATGGCCTCGCGCAGGTTCTCCATCGTTTGGTCCCCATCCAGTGACTGAAACCGGCTCATTGGATCGTTGAAGCCGGAGTCCAGCAGAAAGTCGGAGAGCGCTTGCATCAGGTCCTCCAGCCCGAAGGAGGAAGAGAGATCACCGGTAAACTTGGTATAGCGTGTGCGCTTCATGGATGCCCTTCGTCTTTCTTCTTGCTGCTAAAAATGCACCACAACACCGGTATTGACGGTCACAAAGGTCGGATTGTAACTTCCGAAACCAACGCCTTTTCCGGCGCCGATCTCCACAATGCGATAGTCGACGAAGTGAACCAGCGGATAATCCACTCCGCCCAGAATCTCATACGCCGCATACTTGTTCGTGAACGTGCCGCCGACTGCTTGGCCGGTTGTGGTGGAGGTTGTGAGATTGGTCGTCCGCGTATCCACATAGCCGCCTGACACCTGGATATACGGCTTGAACGGAATCGCAGGTGGATGCACCGCCAGCTTCAGTCCAAACAGCGCCGAGTCGACTCCCGCGGTCCCCGGCCTCGTCGATCCGCGCAGATCAAGCCCAAGCGACACAATCGGTAGCCGCAGAATCGGCAGCGTGACGCCGCCTCCCACGCCGGACGACCAGTACGACGCTGTCGCCTCCGTGTACCCTGTCGCTGAGTACACCGCACCGGTCTCCACGTTGGAAAGATGCGCCGGAGAGAAGGTGACATAAGCGGAAACTTGCGCGCGCGCAGCAACCGGCAAAGCCGTGCATACTGCAAGAACCAGCATCAGTCTCGAGCGAAGGCCAGCGATCATTGCGACTCTCCAGTCCCGTGCTGTTGCGTTAGTTGAACCCTCTGCGGCTGCGGTTCCGCGGGCTATCCTCAAACTCCCGCTCACGCACCCGTTCCGCAAAGTTTGCCGCATCCGCGTTGCGCTGCTTCTTTTCCGCCGCGGAAAACGTCCGCTCCTCGCTGCGGCTGATGCGTTTATGCGCCGTCATGCCCTCCAGCAGAAACTCCGCCGCGGACACAGCCGTCTCGGCTTGGCTTTTGACCGTAATGTGGAACGGCGCCAGCTTCTCGAACAGCCCCTGAATCTGTTTCAGCGCGGTCAGTACCGACGCCGATGACTGCGTGTCGTCGAACTGCACCGCCCCGCCCAGATTGAACCACTGCTCAATCTGCTGCGTGTTCTGGTCCTTGAAGTAGAGGTCGAAGACCGACGCCACCGACGCCCGGATGATCTCCCGGACCACCGTATCCGCGCCCCGCATCTCGCCCTCGTATTCCAGCTCGATCTTGCCCGTAATGCCCGGCAACGCTGCCAGGATATCGCCCACCCGCGGCACCACAACGCCTTCGCCATGCAGCAGCGCCCGCCGTTCCGCGTTGCTCACCACCAGCTCCATCGTAGAGATCGGCAGCCGCTGCGAGACGCCGCTCCGCTTATCCACCTTCTTATCCTCCCGCGCGGAGAACGCAATCTGTTCCACAATCTGCCGGATGTAGTGCGGAATTTCGATCGTCTGGATAGCGTCGTTGCCCGGCGCATACGACCGCGCCGTCCACGCCTCCTGCTCGGTAATTGCAATCGCCTCGTCAATCGACTCCGGATAGTGCGTCCGGATCTCCGACCCAATCCGATCCTTGAGCGGCGTCACAATCTTCCCGCGCGCTGTATAGTCCTCCGGGTTGGCGCTGAACACGATCGCAACGTCCAGCTCCAACCGCACCGGGTAGCCCTTAATCTGTATATCGCCTTCCTGCATAATGTTGAACAATGCCACCTGGATCTTGCCTGCCAGATCCGGTACCTCGTTGATCGCGAAGATCCCGCGGTTCGCCCTTGGCAAAAGCCCATAGTGCATCGTCAGCTCTGATCCAAGCTCCTGCCCGGACCGCGCCGCTTTAATAGGATCCACATCGCCGATCAGGTCTGCGACCGTCACATCCGGCGTCGCCAGCTTCTCGACGTACCGCTCCTGCGGCGTCATCCACGCAATCGGCGTGTCCTCGCCCTGCTCCGCGACCAGGTTCTTGGAAAAGCGCGAGAGCGGCTGGAAGGGATTGTCCCGCAGCTCAGACCCCGCCACATACGGGCTAAATGGGTCCAGCAGCGTCGTCAGCGCCCGAAGAATACGGCTCTTGGCCTGTCCGCGCAGACCCAGCAGGATGAAGTTGTGCCGGGACAGCACCGCATTCACAATCTGCGGAATCACCGTGTCGTCATATCCCACAATTCCCGGAAACAACGGAGCCTTGCTCTTCGCCGCCTCGCGCAGACGGACGATCAGGTTATCGCGAAGCTCGTCCTTGACGGAGCGGCTGACCCGTTCTGGGGTGTATTCGGACTTGCGTAGTTGGCCGAGGGTGCTGGGAAGTGCGGAATTCGCCATGTGTCGAGTATAGATGTTCCCTCTCGCGATAAGTTGCGACCGCGCAGCCCGTTTGCCCCGCACCAAAACTCTGCGTCTAAATCCCGACCGCATCAGTCTCTGGCAGAGAGAAGCTCGTCCTCCCATCAATGACACGCCCTTTGATCAAACACTTTCGTCACACCAACGTATTTTTTTATGGCCGTACAGGCTAACCTTTGACTCAGACACGGGTTACAGCCGAACATACACCCGAAAAGGACGTGCAGTTGAGACCATTCCCTGGAACGATGCAGCCCCAACAGCCTGTCCTTGCCGCGCTCCGCGCTTTGGCTGGCTGTTCGCTTCTGCTTTCTCTGGCGCTCGCAGGCTGCAAAGGCAAAGAGAAGACTGATCCCGCTAAGGAAGCTCCGCCGGCCGCCCCGCAGGTCGTCGAAGCCGGCGGCAGCGACATCCTCCGCATCGATCGCCCGGAGCGCTTCCCCCTCGTCTCCGCCGCCTCCCGCCAGGTCGTTAGCCGGCTAAACGTCACCGGCTCCGTCAGCCCGGACGTCTCCCGCGAGATCCCCGTCCTCTCTCTCGCCAACGGTCGCGTCACCGCCCTCCATGTTCAACTCGGCCAGGCCGTCCACAAGGGCCAGCTCGTCATGGAGGTCCAAAGCCCTGACGTCACCTCCGCCTTCAATAGCTATCTTAAACAGGTCAACGACGAGCACCTCACCGCCGTCGTCCTTGAGCGCGACAAGCTCCTCTACGACAAGGGTGCCATCGCCAAATCCCAGCTTGAGATCGCCGAAAACGGCGAAGCCGACGCCAAAGCCGATCTCCAGGCAGCCGAGCAGCAGCTCCGCATCCTCGGCGTTGACAAAAACCATCCCGGCGACAGCGTCAAGGTCTACGCCCCCGCCTCCGGCGTCGTCATCTCCCAGAATGTCACCGCCGCTGGCGCCGCCGGCATCACCTACGCCGGCGCGCAAGGCTCGCTCACCATCGCCGACCTCTCGCACGTCTGGGTCATCTGCGACGTCTATGAGAACGACCTCGCTACCGTCCATCTCGGCCAGCATGCGGACATCCGCCTCAACGCCTTTCCCGGCAAGGTCTTCGCCGGCACCATCTCGGACATCGGCGCGGCGCTCGATCCCGGCCTCCGCACCGCCAAGGTCCGCATCCAGGTTGAGAATCCGCAA
>CAXTRZ010000126.1:3561-6954 GCA_964246715.1 uncultured Acidobacteriaceae bacterium
CCCCAACGCGCAACTCCGAATCGGCATGTTTGCCACCGCCACGCTGCTGGCCTCGCACGCCAACGCCGCCATCGCCATTCCCGCCGCCGCCATCCTGCACCTGCATGACCGCGCCTTTATCTTTGAGCCCACCGTCAACGCCGGCGGCTTCAAGCGCGTGGAGGTCAAGACCGGCAACGTCCTTGATGGCAACATGGTGGAGGTGCTCAGCGGCCTCCAGCCCGGACAGCAGGTCGTCGCCAACGCACTGGACCTGCAGAACACGGCTGACCAGCAATGATCGCAAAGCTCGTTGACTTCGCGCTCAACAACCGCTTCATCATCATCGTCGTCGCCCTCCTGCTCTTCGGCTGGGGCGCCATCTCCTTCCACAACCTTCCCGTGGAAGCCTACCCTGACGTCGCCAACAACTACGTCACCGTTATCACCCAGTGGCCCGGCCGCGCCGCGGAAGAGGTCGAGCAGCAGGTCACCATTCCGCTCGAGATCGGCATGGCCGGCATCCCGCACATGCAGCACCTGCGCTCCACCTCGCTCGCCGGCCTCTCCAGCGTCACCATGATCTTCGACGACGAGAGCGAGAACGATTGGAACCGCGAGAAGGTCCTTGAGCGTCTCTCCCAGGTCACCCTCCCCACCGGCCTTCAGCCGCAGATCGGCACGGACTGGAGCCCCGTCGGCCAGATCTACTGGTACAGCCTCCGCAGCACCAATCCCGAGTACGACAACATGGCCCTCAAAGGCCTGGAGGACTGGACCCTCGAAAAGCAATTCCGCAGCGTCCCCGGCGTCGTCGACGTCTCCAGCTTCGGCGGCCTTACCCGCGAGTACCAGGTCACCATCGACCCTGAAAGACTCATCGCCTACGGCCTCACCCTGCAGAACGTCCAGCAGCAGCTCGCCGCCAACAACGTCAACGCCGGCGGCAGCTTCATTGAGCAGGGCCAGCAGCAAATCAACGTCCGCGAGGTCGGCCTCTTCACCTCCGTCCATGACATTGAGCAGACCGTCCTCAAAGCCGCTAACGGTACCGCCCTCCGCGTCTCGGATATCGCCCACGTCGCCCAGGGCCCCAAGATCCGCCTCGGCCAGATCGGCAAGACCTATCGCGCCCATTCTTCTCATAACCAGGACGGCAAACTCATCGACGACGGAGACGTCGTCGAAGGCGTCCTCCTCCTGCAAAAAGGCGAAAACTCCGACCAGACCCTCGAGCGCATCCACGCCAAAGTCGCCGATCTCAACGAGCACGTCCTGCCCAAGGGTGTCAAGATCGTCCCCTTCCTTGACCGCAGCACCCTCCTCAAACTCACCACCTCCACCGTGCTCGACAACCTGACCAAGGGCATCATCCTGGTCGCAATCATTCTCTTCATCTTCCTCGGCAATCTCCGCGGCGCGCTCATCGTCGCCATCACCATTCCCTTCGCACTGCTCTTCGCCTCCATCTGTCTTGACCTCCGCCACATTCCCGCCAACCTCCTCTCGCTCGGCGCGCTGGACTTCGGCATGGTCGTTGATGGAGCCGTCGTCATGATTGAGAACATCGTTCGCCACCTCAATCACGGCCGCCGCCCAGGTATGACCGTCCTGGACCAGATTCGCGAGGCTGCCCATGAGGTCCAGCGCCCTGTCTTCTACGCCATCGCCATCATCATTACGGCGTACCTCCCCATCTTTACCTTGCAATCAGTGGAAGGCCGTCTCTTCAAGCCCATGGCTTGGACCGTTGCCTTCGCTCTTCTCGGTGCGCTGGTCTTCTCCATGCTCGTAGCGCCCATGCTCGCTGGCTTCCTCTTTCGTAATGGCGCCAGGGAGTGGGAAAATCCCGTCATGACGTGGCTCATCCAGCGCTATCGCAAGGACATGTCCTGGGCCATCGACCACGAATGGTTTCCGCTCACCGGCGTCGGCCTCCTGCTCGCCCTCGGAGGCTACCTCGTCTTCAGCGGCGCCATCGGCTCCGAGTTCCTCCCCCACCTGGACGAGGGCGCCATCTGGGTCCGCGGTTCGCTCGCGCCCAGCACCGGCCCGACGGACAGCCGCCAGATCGCCGACCGCACCCGCATCATCCTCGCCTCCTTCCCAGAGGTCACTCAGGTCGTCAGCCAGATCGGCCGCCCGGATGACGGCACCGACACCACCGGCTTCTTCAACACCGAGTACTTCACGGACCTCAAATCTAAGAAAGACTGGCGTCCCGTCTTCCATGAAAACAAGGAAGAGCTCATCGCCGCCATGGACCGCGAGCTCGAAAAGCAGCCCGGCGTCACTTGGAACTTCTCTCAGCCCATCTCCGATAACGTCGAAGAAGCCGTCTCCGGCGTCAAAGGCGAGCTCGCCGTCAAGCTCTACGGCACCGACCTCAAGACTCTCGAGCAAAAAGGCGATCAGATCGTCGGCGTCATGTCCGGTATCAAGGGCGTCGCAGACCTCGGCCTCTTCCGCGTCATCGGCCAGCCCAACCTCAACTATGAGGTGGACCGCGACGCCGCTGCCCGCTACGGCATCAACGTCTCAGACATCCAGGGCGCCATTGAATGCGCGGTCGGCGGCACCATCGCCGGAGCTCCCGTCACCCAGGTCCTCGACGGTGAAGCCCGTTACGACGTCACCGTCCGCTACGATCCCCTCTATCGCACCACGCCGGAAGAGATCTCGAACATTCGCCTCCTCGCCCCCTCCGGCGAGCGTGTCTCCCTCGCCCAGCTCACCCACGCCAAGGTCATAGACGGCGCCGAGGAGATCTACCGCGAGTCCGGAACCCGCTACGTAGCCATCAAGTACAGCGTCCGCAACCGTGATCTCGGATCCACCGTCGAAGAGGCCATCGCGAAGGTCAATAAGCAGGTTCAGCTACCTCCCGGCTACCATCTCGATTGGGCCGGCGAGTACGAATCGCAAAAGCGAAGCTCCCGCCGCCTCGCCATCGTCTGCCCCATCACCATTCTCATCATCTTCATCATCCTGTATGCCATGTTCGGCTCCTTCAAATGGGCCATGCTCGTCATCGCCAACGTCGCCATCGCGCCCGTTGGCGGCATGATCGCCCTCTTTCTCACCGGCACCCACTTCAGCGTCTCCTCTGGTGTCGGCTTCCTTGCCCTCTTCGGCGTCTCCGTCCAGACCGGCATCATCATGCTGGAGTACATCAACCAGATGCGCGTCAATGGCCACAGCGTCAAGGACGCCGCCATCGAAGGTGCAGTCCTCCGTCTTCGTCCCATCATGATGACCATGCTCGTCGCCATCCTTGGCCTGCTCCCCGCCGCCCTCTCCCATGAGATCGGCTCCGACTCCCAGCCGCCCTTCGCCATCGTCATCGTCGGCGGCCTCATCACCGCCCTCATGATCGGTGTCTTTCTCCTGCCCACCCTGTACGTCCTCATCGCC
>CAXTRZ010000127.1:0-6918 GCA_964246715.1 uncultured Acidobacteriaceae bacterium
TCGTATTCGTCCGATTCCTCACCGAGAACGATCTCGTTGATGAAGCGACGGCTCGCGGGGTAATGCGTGGGAACCCACAAGATGTCGCCAGAGGTAAGTGACCGCTGCAGACTTTTCAGCAAACACATGAAATCCCACACGGCAAAGACATGCGATTCCATGAAGATGCGAAGATCATCAAGCGTCCTTAACGAGGCGTAGAGCGGATGTTTTGAAAGTTGTTCACGAAGCGGAGCGATGCGCTCTTCAAGGCTTTTAATAGTTAGGGAAGGGGCCGCATGGATAATCACAGCCCATTATCGCCTCCTTCCCAACATGCGGTACTGCCGACAAGCCGACTAATGAGATGGTCCGCCGCTGTAACCCTCTGCTGAGGCGGAGGATGGTAGCAGCGGTTCATAGGAGGATCATCGACATGCAGATTCGTTCAGTAGGCATCGACCTGGGCAAGACGACGTTTCACTTGGTTGCGCTGGGAACATCAGGCAAGGTGCTGGTGAGGAAGAAGTTCACGCAGAAGCAGTTGCTGGCGTTCACGGCGAACATGCAGATTTCGCTGATCGGCTTGGAAGCCTGCTCTGGAGCGCACTTCCTCGGGCGAGCTTTGAGGCAGCAAGGTCATGACGTGCGGCTGATCGCAGCGCAGTTCGTGAAGCCGTTTGTGAAGTCCAACAAGAACGACTTCGTTGACGCGGAAGCCATTGCTGAGGCCGTTGAGCGCAAGAACATGCGGTTCGTGCCGATCAAAACCGATGACCAGCTCGACCTACAGGCGATGCACCGGATTCGTGATCGGCTGGTCTCCCGGCGCACGGCAGTCATCAACCAGATAAGAGCTTTCCTGCTGGAGCGCGGTATGGTCTTTGCTCAGAAGCCGGCGAAGCTGAAGGCCGCGATGGCTGATGTTCTGGAGAACGCAGAGAACACACTGCCGCCGATGATGCGCAACCTGATCGGCATCCTGTGGGATGAGTGGAAGACCATCGAACAGCAGATCGACGAACTGACCGACAGGCTTGAACAGATCGCCGCCAGTGACGCTGGCTGTTGCCGCATCCGGCAGATCCCAGGCATCGGTCCGATCGTTGCGACAGCCATCGTAGCCGCCATCGGCAACGGCGCTGCGTTCCGCAAGGGCCGAGACTTCGCAGCCTGGCTTGGCTTAGTGCCGCGGCAGTACTCGACTGGCGGCAAGGCGAGGCTGTTGGGCATCAGCAAGCGCGGCAACATCTATCTGCGCAAGATACTGATTCATGGCGCACGCGCTGCGGCGATGCGCATCAAGCGAGACCGCCACACGATCGGCGCATGGATGAACGCCCTTGAAGCCAGAGCTCCGCGCAACGTACTCGTCGTGGCTATGGCCAATAAGCTCGCACGGATCGCATGGGCCGTGCTCTCCAGCGGAGAAGACTACCGACCTGCGGCGAGCGCAGCAGCATGAGATAGAGCGGAAAAGACGCCTGCGGCTTGGAAGCGCGCTCCGCGCTCCCACTTTCCCCGCTCTACGACGACGACTTCCCACCAAGGTCTGCATAGCAACAGTAAGGACGAAAGAACAGTCACAACGGCGTGTCTGCAACCTGATACCGATAATGGTCTTCAACGACCGACCGACTTGTAAGGACAGACACGCAGCGGAACTCATCCTGGCCAGGAGCACGCGGCTCCATCAAAGGCCGAATACATTGCCGCAGACTTGTCTTCTCGACCAAACTCAACCTTGCAGTCACGCGGCGGACCATACATTGTCGTTACTAATTCTTAGGCACATGCGTTTGCTGCGATAGTTTCCGTCGGCACACCAGAACAGAAAGCTAACCCGCTTGCAACAGCATCTTGACGCCACATGCCGTCGGCGTTACATTCATCCCAGTCGCGAAAAACGACGATCCGCCCAGCGGTTTGTCGAGGACAAGTCAGCCACATTCTTCGTGGTTAGGCCAGCGTCTCCAAAGCTAACTGCCTGATGAACTCATCAGGCACATTGCCCTCAAGGAGCGCTACATGCAAAACCCCATCACAATTATCGGTGGAGGCCCTGGCGGCCTTATCCTTGCCCGCGTCCTTAACCTTCACGGCATTCCTGCCACCATCTACGAAGCAGAAGCGTCCGTCCATGCGCGAGCGCAGGGCGGCCTTCTCGACATGCACGAATACAACGGGCAGATCGCCCTCAAAGATGCAGGCCTGTTCGACGCCTTCCTTCCTCTCGTGCGTCCCGGCGAAGATGCGAAACGCATCGTGAATCAGGATGGCGATGTGCTCTTCGATACACCAGGTGGCGACTCCGGCAAACGCCCCGAGGTAGACCGCGGCGATCTCCGCAGATTGCTGATCGAATCTCTTCCGGAAGAAACGATCAGGTGGGGTCACAAGGTTACGTCTGTTAAAGCGGTAGGCAGCGGGAGACACGAAGTCGTCTTCTCGAACGGTTCGATGTGTATCTCCGACCTAGTCGTAGGAGCGGATGGCGCGTGGTCGAAGGTCCGTGCGCTTGTCACCGATATAAAGCCCGCATATACCGGCACCTGCTTTGTCGAAACACATCTCTCGGGAAAAGATCCAAGGTACAGGGACAGCGTAGAAGCGATCGGGAGCGGCACACTCATGGCGGTGTCTCCTGGCAAAGGTATTCTGGCACATCGCAATGCGGACGGTAGTTTGCACATCTACGTAGCCTTGAACAGACCGGAGGAGTGGGTCGATTCCATTGACTTCCGCAATGCGAAGGCCGGCCTATTGCAGATTGCTGAACAGTTTGAGGGGTGGACCAAGCCGCTGACCGCACTCATCACGGACAGTGAGATTGAGCCAGTGCTGAGACCGATTTATGCTCTTCCGGTCGGGATTCGATGGGACAGAGTGCCGGGTGTTACGTTGCTCGGAGATGCGGCGCATCTGATGTCGCCTTTTGCAGGTGAAGGTGCAAACCTCGCGATGTACGACGGCTCGGAATTGGCCAGGTTCATTTCAGAGAAACCCGATAGCATCGAAGCTGCCCTTGCAGCGTATGAGAACGAACTCCACATAAGGAGCGGAAAGTTTGCCCAGCAAACCGCCGAAAACCTCAAGAGGTTTTTTGATGAGAGTGCCCCGCAGAGCACCGTCGATCTCTTCCGCGAACATCTGAAATAAGCGATCTAGACCAAGTAACTCTTGATAAACGCCGTTTTCAGAAGAAAGCCGATTGCAAGCGGAAAAGCTAACCTCGCGGCCTAACCTTCCGGGTGCTGACGTCTCAAGTTCGCCCACCGCACAAGCTCACGCAAAGCTGGACGCAAAGCCTCACCCAAAGACGTCAAGCTGTACTCGACCCTGGGAGGAACCTCCTGGTAGATCCTGCGTGAGACGATGCCCTTCGACTCCAGATCACGAAGTTGCTGGATGAGCATCTTCTGTGACACGAGGGGTATGGCGCGCTCCAACTCCGAGAACCTCATGCAGTCTGTGGCGAAGAGGTGAAAGACGATCATCATCTTCCAGCGTCCTTCCAGGAGCTTAACAGCTTCCTCGGCTGCATCGGCGGACCAGTCGTCTAGCGTGTGTCCCGGCTTTCCCGATAGCTTACTTTCTGGTGGGTACCTTACTTTCTTGTGCGTTCTTGCCATAACTGCAGTATATGCCTACCCTTAGCGAGGTCTGGATAAGTAGCAACGCCGCCTCAGGAGACACGATGCAGTCAGAAGCAAATTACCTTCTCTACAGTCCCGATGTAGAGGCCGTTGCCCCGGATGAGCACGTAACCTTCGACGAGCTCTCCCGCACCATGCAACACATCACGCGGCACATGGCTACGCGTTACCGTCACGCCTACCGACCAGTGCACGCCAAGTCCCACGGGGTGCTGGTAGGAACGCTGGAGGTGTTGCCAAATCTCCCAGAGCCACTCGCTCAGGGTCTATTCGCGCAGCCTGGCTCGCATCCGGTCATCATGCGTTTTTCCACGAATCCCGGCGACATGCTCGCCGACAATGTCTCAAGCCCCCGCGGCCTCGCGATCAAGGTGCTGAACGTTGACGGGCCGAAGGTTGAGAATCACGCCGACGCGACAACTCAGGATTTCGTCTGCATCAATGCCAACGCGTTCACCGCACCCGATCCGAAGGGTTTCCTTGAACAGATCAAGACCTTCGACAAGAACCTCGACACGTCGGAAGGTGTGAAACACGCAGTTTCCGTAGTGGCTCGCACGACCAATGCTGTGCTCAAGGCCGTTCATCTCGAATCGGCAACGCTCGAAGGCATCGGTGCCTCCGCGACACACATCCTTGGTGAAAGCTTTTCGACTGTCGCGCCGTTGCGGTTCGGCAACTACGTCGCGAAGATCGGCTTCGCGCCGGGCTCCGAGAGCTTAAATAAGCTCACCGGAGAAAGCGTCGATCTTGGGGCCGACTACAACGCTCTGGAGGAGCTCATCAAGAAGTACTTCCGCGACGAGACGGGAGTGTGGGATGTCAAGGTACAACTCGCGCTTGCTCCCGAGCAAGCAGGCCTCGAAGAAAAAGACAAGGATTTCCCCATAGAAGCAGCAGACAAGAAGTGGCCTGAAGACAAAAGCCCGTGGCAGACGGTAGCTCGCATCACAGTGACCCCGCAGGACTCCTACTCGGATGCAAGGCAGCTGTACGTGGATGAACGTCTGTCCTTTAGCCCGTGGCACGCCTTGGACGCGCACCGCCCGCTTGGCGGCATCATGCGGTCCAGGCTGAAGGCATATGAGGAAGCAATCAAGTACAGAGCGCAACGAAACGATCGCGAGCGCGTTGAGCCTTCTGACATCTCCGACGTACCTGCCTAAGTAGGTATTGCGAGCAAACGAACGGACCACTCCAGGTCTTCGCAGCTACGTTCAGCAGCCACAAGGAGCTATGCATCATGCCAAATTACCTGTCGTACACCGATGACCTCGAAACAATTGCTCCCGACGAAGTGGAGACGAAGCAGAAGATCGCAGACATTATGACCGACGGGATGAGGCTTGCGCGGGAGAAGTACGGCCGCTCCGTGCGCATCTCTCACGCAAAAGCGCACGGTCTCCTAAAAGGCGAATTGATCGTCGAAGATGGCCTGCCCTTGGAGCTGGCGCAGGGATTATTCGCAAAGCCCGGCAGGTATGAAGTGTTGGTGCGCATGGCGCAGGCCCCGGGTGAGCTTTTGGACGATTCAAAACTGTCAACCGATCGTGGCATGTCGGTGAAGGTCTTGGGCGTCAAGGGAGATAAGCTCGAGGGCCACACTTCAGAAACGCAGGATTTTGTCTTCGACGTAGGCAAGCAGTTTCTGGCTGGCGGTATGAAAGAGTTCTTGCAGGCATTCAAGCCGAATGCCGAGATTGCTCCGAAGCTTTCCGACAGTGTTAAAGGTGTCGTTTCGACGGTTGCGAGGGCGACAAACGCTGCTTTGAATGCCGTCGGCGCGAACTCTGAGAAGCTCGCGTTCTATGGCCATCCTGTGGTCCATCCAGCCGCCGAGGAGTATTTCTCGCAGACGGCATTTCGTTATGGGGAGTACGTGGCAAAGCTGGGCTTCTTTCCGACGTCGCCAGCTCTGGAAGCGCTCAAGCAGCAATCTTTCGATCCCGAGACACCTGATGCGCTGCGTGATGCGATGAATGAGTTTTTCCGGACGAACCCGGCCGAGTTCGATCTTCGCGTACAGCTCAACACCGGCCTGAAAGATATGCCGATTGAGAATGCCCAGGCAGAGTGGTCAGAGACCGAGTCACAGTACCAGACGGTCGCTCACCTGGTGATTCCGCCGCAGACAGCATGGGACCCAGCAAAGGACGGCTACTTCGAAGATCTGACGTTCTCTCCGGCTCACGCTCTCGCGGCGCATCGTCCCTTGGGAAGCATCAATCGAGCACGTTTGTTTGTATACGGTCTACTAGCAGCACGTCGTCTGTTGGACAACGGCAAGACGGCCGAATTGCCGACCAGCCTTGAGCAAGTCCCTTCCTAACAATCGAACGGATGTGCGCACTTCCACTCGCACATCCGCTTTAGCCTCAACTCGCGTCTTAGCTTTTGGGCCGAAACGAAGTACCATCTGAGTTGTTGCTCTCGTCTTCCATCCCCGCACGAAACCCAACTCATTGAGGAAGACCTTTGATCCCGTCTATTGGCTATGCAACAAATCACTCTTTTACTGGCCTCAAGCCTCACAAATTTGAGCGCCCGGACGCGCGTCCAAACGAAGTCATCATCGAGGTGCTCTTCTGCGGCGTGTGTCACTCAGACATCCACCAGGTAAAGAACGAGTGGGGCAATACTGTATACCCCTGTATCCCCGGCCATGAGATCGTGGGTCGTGTGAGCGCGGTCGGCGCGGATGTGACAACTCATAAGGTCGGCGACGTGGTCGGAGTCGGCTGCATGATCGACAGCTGTCGTGAGTGCGAGCCATGTCGCTCAGGTGATGAGAATTACTGTGAGGGGCCAAACAGCTGGCTTGCTACCTATAACGGCCCCATGGTGCCTGCAAAGAAAGCTCCCGGCGAGCAGAACCACTACGGCCGAGACAACACCTTCGGTGGTTACTCGAACGTGGTCGTTGTGCCAGAAGATTTCGTTCTGAAGATCCCTTCTTCACTCGATCCCAAAGCTGCTGCTCCTCTTCTTTGTGCCGGAGTCACAACGTACTCCCCGATGAAGCACTGGGGCGTCAAAGCCGGCAGCAAGGTAGGGATCGTCGGCTTCGGCGGTTTAGGTGACATTGCCGCGAAAATGGCTGTGGCGATGGGTGCCACCGTCGTCCTCTTCACGACCACCGAAGAGAAGCAGCAGGAAGCGGTTCGCTTTGGCGCAACCGCTGTGTTAGAGAAGGACCTGAAAAAGGAAGTCGATCCCAGCAATCCTCTCACTCGGACCTTCGACTTCATTCTAAGCACCGTCCCAGAGAAGCACGATCTAAACC
>CAXTRZ010000128.1:0-1235 GCA_964246715.1 uncultured Acidobacteriaceae bacterium
AAACAGGGAATAACGATAAGGAACGCGCCTAAAACCCTGGTAAAGGGCCATCGGCGCGTTCTGGATTTGAACTGCTTCATCATCAATCCCTTTACTAGCGCAGGTTGCCCGCTGGAACGGCTTGCTGGACTGGGTAGTTGACAGTTCCAGCGTCGCCCGGCAAAGGATGCGGTGCCGCCAGGTAAGGAAACGTCGTCAAGAACGGAAGATCGTTTCCTTCAAACGCGATGTTATTCTGCGTGCTGTCCGGCTTGATAAACTGCGTTCCCTGGAAGACGACGAGCACGCGCCGGTCTTGGCAGGCCGGAAAAGCCGTGCAGTTGAGCGCAACACGCGAGCCCAGCGGGCCGCCACCAGTTACGGTCGACGGGAACTGAACATCGGCAAGTTGCCGAAGAAGCTGGAATGCGACATCAATGTCGTCATAGTCGATGATGCGGCCGTTCTGTAAGCCGAACTGCCCGATCGACAACGTTCCGTAAGGAAGATCAAGGTTCAAACGAAGCACGTCCGGCAGAAGAGCAGCGCGAAGAAGATCCTTGCTAGTGTTGGCAAACGTGGAGGGCAGCAGCAGCGGCGCGCCATTCGGAAGCGCCGTAACGCCAAGCGCCGTGAGCAGGTTGGCTCGGCCCGCAATCGTGTTGCCGGTCCCATCATTATCTGTCGTCGTCAATGCATCCGGAACGATGCTGGAGTAGTTGGCTACATCGTGCTCCGGAATTTCAAAGTTTTCCGCATCGCGCGCCGCTGCGCCGCCGGTGATAAAGACAGTCGCAAAGGCCTGCTGACCTTGGCGCTCGAACTGCTGGTAGGTATTTGCGCCGTGACGGGAAGGAATGACTTGGCTGACCGTGGCCCAAACATTCACCATGGAACCGCTGCCGCGAATCATAGTCTTCGGCACGGAGACGACGATCGATGTCAGATTGAATCCACCGAAGATATCAACTCCACTCGTCCCGTCTGCACGTACCGGGCGGCCACGGAAGGTGCCGACCTGACGGAAGACATCCTGGGAGCCGTTGAGGATACGGGTAAACTGAGCAAAGTCAAAGACAAATGGATCGTCGCGCAATCCGACAAACGCCTGCACGCCCGTGGAGCTGCCAAAGGTGGTTCCGAACTTGCCGGTGGCGGAGGGAGCCGAGGTCAAGAGAGTATTCCGGGCACCCGTTGTCGTAGGGACTCCGGGCCCGTAGACAGACGCCGTCTGAGCCTGGCTGGTCTGATCAAAC
>CAXTRZ010000128.1:1245-1914 GCA_964246715.1 uncultured Acidobacteriaceae bacterium
CCTGGTCCTCGCGAGCATCACCCGTGTTATCGATCTTGAACTGGTACAGCATGTCCGGCGAGAAGGCGTAGCTAGCACCCTCGGCAGGAACTGCAAACGGATTCACGTTCATAATGAAGTCGACACGAGTTGAATCATTTGGGTCCACAAACGTATAAACGTCGGTAAGGTCGCCTTCTGCTAATCCATCTACAGTCGGAGCCTCGCGGTGATCGGAACCGTAGACCTTGGCCATATGCTTGTTCGGTGTGACCGTGAGAACCGTCAGAGTGGTTGCTGCGGCTACGGCCAGAACCGCCGCAGCGCGAATCAAGATTGTCGTTTGCTTCGTCATGATCATTAGCCTCTATCCATCTTTTTCATTGCGCGGTTACGATTTCGTTGCAGGAATTATCAGCAAGGAGCCTGAGTCAAGGTTGATCGCTACAATCTGCTTCGGACCAATGACGTAATAAGCCAGGTTGTTGCCCTGAAGCGCGCCCTGTCCCCTGCCGCCAGATTGCGGAGTGTAGAGAAAACCAGTGGCCGTGGACGTCGTGAGCGTCGTGGCATTTGTTGTGAAGGAAGAGCTTCCGCTGGTAAAGGTCCCGGCAGCGTTCGCGACGAAGGTCCCGCTCCCGGTGATCGTTCCATCTCCCTCACCTGTCGCATTGAAATTGTAGGTTCCGG
>CAXTRZ010000128.1:1924-6916 GCA_964246715.1 uncultured Acidobacteriaceae bacterium
ATACAGCATCCCGCTCCCGGTGCCGTCAAAGTTCGTCACATTCGAAACCCCGTTGCCGAGATTGGTATTAAAGGTGTCGGTAAACGTTTTGGTTGAGTTCGTCAGCGTGACGGTCGCGACATTGCCCACGATCGTGTACGTGCCTGTAAGAGGCACATTCGCATCGACGCCCGAGCCAAGGTTGTAGTCGGCGACCGCGCTAGTGATGTTCCCGCTTGCATCGGCAACAAAGCTCCCGACGACAGAGTAATCCCCATCCACAGAGCTGGTGCCCGTGGCAGTGAAGACATAGCTGCCGGCGTTGATGACCGCAGGCACGGGCGACACCGTAGCCTGATTGGTGCAGGCCGTCAGCGAAGCCGCGAGCACGGTGGCTCCGAGGCAGTTCATAAGGAGAAGCCGTCTACTTTTTGTCATAAGATGTCCAATCCAATCTGACGAGCTAACGAACGAGAAAACTTTTTGGTTTTACATCGGTGAACTTTTATTAATGTCCTCTATGCCGCCGCAAGTTCAAGGGCATCGCATCCCGCGTTTATAAACCGACAACAAAACGGTTGAGCGCGATGGATGCCATTGTTGCGGAGATATTTGGCCTTGTAAAGCGGCAAATTAGAAAAACGTGAAATGATTTTCTGCGTTCTTTAAAGCACATAGGGCTCGAATACACGAGAGATATGGTCAGACCAAGGGTAGAGATTTGCGGGTGAACGAATTTCCGTCCTGAAGAGTTCCCAACGTAACGCAAGTCATGAAACGCGCCAACCGAGAAACCGCTGCCCTGTCAATCTCACATTGACGACTAAATCAGTCCGAATTAGACTAGGAGTTCGACTGGTGCTCAATCTGCAGAGATGAGGCATGCAAGCGGACATGCGTCGGCCGTTTGATTGAAGTTGAGCCATGGAGTTCAGAGGCCAGCGTTGGAGTCTACATAATGCTGCAGGCATTTATCATCACACTGCGAGAGGGCGTGGAAGCGTCGCTGATCGTCGGAATTGTCTTCGCGTACCTGACCAAGATTGGGCGTCCGGAGCTTAAGAAGACCGTGTTCTGGGCGCTTAGCTCCGCGATTGCGGCGAGTGTCCTGGGCGCTGTCATCCTGGCTCATACGCAGTTCAACTCGGACATCTTTGAAGGCTGGGTAATGCTTGCGGCTGCAGCGTTTGTGGTCAGCATGATCTGGTTTATGCACAAAACAGCACGCTCCATGAAGGGCGAAATAGAAGTAAAGCTGGCCAAAGCCGCGGCTAGCACATCAAAGCTTGGGCTATTCTTCTTTGTCTTTCTGCTGGTGCTCCGTGAAGGCGTCGAGACGGTGCTGATCCTGTCCGCCGTCTCCCTCAACTCTACCGAACTTCTGAGCTTCACCGGCACCATGCTTGGGATCACCGTCTCCGTAGTCTTCGGCGTCATGTTCATCCGCGGTAGCGTAAAGATCAATCTGCAGCGATTCTTTCGCGTTACCAGCGTCATCCTCTACTTTGTTACCTTTCAGCTTATCGTCAGCGGACTGCATGAGCTCTCTGAAAATGGCGTCCTTCCCTCCAGTGCGGCAGAGATGCGCTTTATTGGGCCCATCGTCCGCAACGATCTCTTCTTTTTCGTGACCATGCTAGCGCTCGCTATGCTAATGATCTTGATGGAGCAACGCCGGCAGACGTCTCTGGCATTGCCGGAGAATGCGTCGGCTGCGGACAAGCGTCGGGCGAAGTGGAGCCAACGGCGCGAAAAAGTGTGGATGACCGCTGTGGTCAGCGCGAGCTTTCTCTTCATCTTTCTTTCAACGGCCGAGTTCATTTATGCGAAGAGCACGACTGCGCTAAGCGCAACGGCGCCGGTCACGCTGGTCGGCGAACAGGTAACAGTGCCCGCAAGTGAGATCACTGACGACAAACTGCACAGGTACGGGGTGCGTGTGGATGATGGCAAGGGCGGCTCACCGGAGGTGCGCTTCCTGCTTTTTAAGAAACCGGACGGAACGATCGTCTCCGTTGCAGATGCATGCATGATCTGCGGGCCGGTGGGCTTCTATATCGGAAGCCAAGGAATTACGTGCAAGATGTGTGCCAGCCCGCTAAATTCAGCATCGATGGGGCAGGCTGGCGGATGTAATCCAATCCCGCTGAAGAGTACCAATGCGGATGGGCAGATCACCATCGCCGGGACGGATCTGAAGGCGCTCGCGTCGCGGTTCGAGCCCGGAAGATAACGTGTTCCTTCGGCTTCTTTGGGAGAGCTTCGTACGGCAACGGCGGCGCAAAGCGCTGGCAGGGATTGCCATTCTGCTGGGCACGACGGCGGTGACAGCGATGCTCGCGCTCGCCACCACGATCGGCGACCACATCCATCAGGAGCTTGCGGTCTATGGCGCAAACATCGTTGTTTATCCAAAGGCCGACACGCTCTCCGTCAACATCGCGGGCGTAGACCTGAAGCCATCAACAGGTGGCGCGCATCTGCACGAGTCTGATCTTGCGAAGCTGAAGACCATCTTCTGGGCGAACAACATCACGGGAATAAGCCCGGAGCTGTCTTTCAAGACTTCAATATCTGGGCAAACTCTAGACAAAAAGCCGGCTACTGCCGTCGGCCTGTGGTTCGACCATCCCTTCGGAAATGGTTCAAGTAGCACTGGAGCACCTCAACTTCACCCAACTTGGAGTTTAAGGGGAAGGTGGCCTGCCGCTTCAGACGAAGTGGTCCTCGGGCGAAGCATTGCTCAATCCATTCATGTAAGCATCGGAGACCGGCTCGTCATTCCTTCAGCGATTGCAACCGCCTCGTCCAGGGAAAGCTACTCACTTCGCGTCACAGGTATCGCCGATACCGGTGGCGCATATGACAACGAATTGTTGTTTCCTCTAGCGTCTGCTCAACTTCATGCGGGTATGCACGACGCTGTGTCTCGCGTTGAAATCAGTGCAAGAACCAAGCCGGAGGATGCGTTTGCGCGAAAGGACCCAGATACGCTTTCACCCAAGCAGCATGAGATCTGGTACTGCAGGCCTTATGCAAATTCAATTGCCTATCAAATCCGTGAGGCGATTCCAGGTGCGCAGGCGGAGCAGGTGCGGCAGGTGGAGCAGAGTGAGGGCACAGTCCTCCAACGGATAAGCGGGCTGATGTGGTTGGTCAGCGCGGCCGCGTTGGTAGCGGCGGGTTTCGCAGTCAGCGCGGCAATGGCGACGGCGGTGCTTGAACGAAGCAGTGAAATTGGATTAATGCGATCCCTGGGGGCGAGCCGGGGGAGCATCGCGCTGCTTTTTTATACGGAGACAGGTTTGCTGGCGATAGCAGCGGGGGGAGTAGGCTATCTCGTTGGCTCGGTGCTAGCGTATTCACTAGGTGGGCGAATCTTCCCAGGAAATGCGGCCGAGCCGGTACTTAACATGGTCTTGCTGCCGGTAGTGGTGGCGATGGCGCTGGTGGTGGCGGTGGCGGGGAGTACACCGTCTATCCGGACCGCGCTGCGGACGGACCCCTCGGCGGTACTGAGGGGGGACCGTTGAAGCGGTTGAGCGTGGCCAGGATGCTAAGGCAGTCATTGCTGCATCGGCGGGCAAGGAGCTTCTCCGCGCTGATGGCCATGACGGTTTCGGCGGCCGTGGCGACGGCGCTGCTGACGCTCTACACCGACCTGGACGCCAAGCTGCATCATGAGTTTCGCGGCTTCGGCGCGAATGTGGTGGTGACAGAAGCGGCTCCGGATGCGAACTTTGTCGCTAAGGCAAAGGACGTGGCCGGTACAGGTGTTGTCGCCGCAGCCTTTGGGTATGCGGTGGTGACGACAGACCGGGGAACCCCCGTCGTGGTGTCTGGCGTGGCCTTTGAGGATGTGCGGCGGCTGGACTCGTGGTGGCAGGTAGCGGGATGGCCGAACGGGACAGAGGATGCGCTGCTGGGGAGCCGCGCGGCGGAATTTGTGGGAAATGAGAAGGCCGTGACCCTGACGTTTGCGGGAAAGGCTAGGACCTTTCACGGCGCGGGGCGGCTCAAAACAGGCGGAGAGGAAGACAGCCGGATATATGTGCCGGCGGCGGCCTTTATGGCATGGACGGGAGTAAAACCGAACGTCGTCGAGCTGCAGGTTCCGGGTGGCGCGGCAGGTGTCGAAGCAGCGATGGCTCGACTAAGAGTGGCGCTACCCGCGGCCCAAGTGACCCCGATACGGCAACTCATTGATGGGGAGTCGCGGATTGTAGACCGGACACATGCGCTTATGTTTGGTGCGGTGATTCTAATTGCGCTGACGGTCGGGATTTCTGTGCTGGCAACACTCTCCGCAAGCGTGCTGGAGCGGCGGCGGGATTTTGCGCTGATGAAAGCGCTAGGTGGGCGGGAGTGGCAGATGACGGGGTTGTTTTTGCTGGAGACGGCGGTGCTGGCCGGCGCCGGGATTTTCATGGGCTATATTCTTGGGTCAGCAATGGCGTGGGTCATCAGCGAGGCCAACTTCCACACGGCAACGCTGCCGCGATTGAGCGTGCTGCCGTTCGTGGTGGTTCTCAACGTCACCATCGCGCTGCTGGCCGCGGTGCTGCCGATGCGAGCGCTGCGCGGGTTGGAGCCGGCGGCGTTGTTGAAGGGGGAATGATGGCTGAGGTTGTCACCAAGCTGGCGAACACGGAACCGAAGATTACGCGGGATGAGTGTGCGGTGATTGCGCTGGATGGCGTGTCGCGGGAGTATGCAGGGCGGACGAGCGTGGTAAGAGCTTTGGATTCAGCAACATTTTCGATTGTGGCGGGAGAATGGGTGGCGATTACCGGGCCCTCTGGATCAGGAAAGAGCACGCTGGTGAATCTGCTGGGGTGCCTGGACAGGCCGACGTGCGGGGTGCTCAGGATTGATGGGGTGGATGTGGCAGGGATGTCCGCCGGCGAGTTGGACCGGTTCCGGGCGGACAAGATTGGGTTCATCTTCCAGCAGTTTCACCTGATTCCGTACCTCTCAGCCCTTGAGAATGTGATGCTTGCGCAGTACTTCCAC
>CAXTRZ010000129.1:0-1672 GCA_964246715.1 uncultured Acidobacteriaceae bacterium
GATGTAAAGCGCATCATCTACTCCAAAGCCCTCGCCGCTGAGACCACCCACCGCCACGACTTCCTCACCGCCTACGTGGACGACCTTGCCAACATCATCGACTTTGACGTCCTCCAAAACTCCCCCCTCAAACTCGCCGTCGATCCCCTCGGCGGCGCAGGCGTCTTCTACTGGCCCCGCATCATCGACCAGTACAACCTCTCGGCCGAGCTCCTCAACCCCTACGCGGACGCCACCTTTCGCTTCATGACCTGCGATTGGGACACGAAGATCCGCATGGACTGCTCCAGCCCCAACGCCATGGCCTCCGTCATCGCCAAGGCGAAAGCCGCCGGATATGATGTCACCTGGGCCTGCGACACCGACCACGACCGCCACGGCATCGTCTCGAAATCCGCGGGTCTGCTCAACCCCAACCACTTCCTCGCCGTTTCCATCCAGTACCTGTTTACCCATCGCCCGGAGTGGAACGCAAGCGTCGGCATCGGCAAGACCCTCGTCTCCTCTTCCATGATCGACCGCGTCGCCGAGGGCCTCGACCGTCCCATGCTTGAAGTCCCTGTCGGCTTCAAGTGGTTCGTCGACGGCCTCATCGGCGGTACCCTCGGCTTCGTCGGCGAGGAGTCCGCCGGCGGCACCTTTCTCCGCAAGAACGGCAAGGTATGGACCACGGACAAAGACGGCCTCATCCTCGGCCTGCTCGCCGCCGAGATGACCGCTGTCACCGGCAAAGACCCCGGCGCGCTCTACGCCGATCTCACCGCCAAATACGGCGCTCCCACCTACCAGCGCATCGACGCCGCCGCCTCCAAGGAGCAGAAGGCCAAGCTCTCCAAACTCAGCCCGTCCCAGGTCACCGCCAAGACGCTCGCCGGCGACCCCATCACCTCCATCCTCACCGAAGCGCCCGGCAATCACGCCCCCATCGGCGGCCTCAAGGTCGCCACGGCTGAGGGCTGGTTCGCCGCCCGCCCCTCCGGCACTGAAGACGTCTACAAGATCTACGCCGAGAGCTTCAAAGGCGAAGACTACCTCAAGCAGATCCAGACCGAAGCTCAATCCCTCGTCAACGCCGCCATCTCCTGACCATCCACCATCATTCACCATGCTGGTGAACGATGGACAAATGCGGCGAAATGCATGGCGAAGGAGGCGATTCAGCAGCGTGCCGCTATGGTGGAGGGCGCGTCTTTGTTGACGATTCGCGTTTCTCGCCACAAAAAGTTGAGCTATGGTGGAGATCTGCACCAACAAGTGTGCAAAGGTGAGGAACGCTTTGGAAGCACGGATATCTTCTCAGCGGCCTTACTTCCAATTACTCTCTTCATCAAGCAACTTTGTTTCACTTCTTTTCGGCACCCTTCGGTGTCTCCTGTCCTTTGTCCGCCTTGGAGGGTCACAGATGGGCTATTCCGCTCCAACACGTGCCAGAGCCGCCGCGCTCGCTGTCTCTGCCGCGCTCACCCTCCTGGCCCCGCAACTCCGCGCCCAGGAGCCCCAGCCCCAGCAGCCCGTCGGCATCATCACTCCTGCCTTGCCCAACGCCCCCAGCGCATCCGCCTCCATCTCCGGCACCGTCACCGACACCGACCAGGCCGCCATCCCAGCCGCCAAGGTCACGCTGGAAGACAACGACTCCAAGATCACCCGAGCCACCACCTCCGACACAACC